>NZ_JAMYRR010000007.1:0-270939 GCF_040321535.1 Mesorhizobium sp. M0340
CGAATTGCTCGACGATGGCTCCATCGAAATCACGTTTGCCTATCACAACGGCGATGAGGTCATCCTCAAGGCCGCGCGACATACTTCTTCAACAGCCTGCTAGCGCCAGATACGCACGTTCGCTCCGAAATGGCTCCCGGCTGCCGCCTTGCTAGTTGATGAAGTCGTAGTCAATCGTGGAAAGAGGGCATGATAGGACAGTCGAATTGTCGGTTGCTAACCCACGAATCCACATGTCGAACCGTCCGTTGTCTATTTTGAACTCATCATCCTCGTTCAGTAAGCCAACGCCATTCCGGGAATTACACAAAGTAAGGCAAGAGCTGAGATGAAACATTAGCTAGTTGTCACAGATCTTGCAATCTCGGAGTCGAGAAAAGTAAACGCACCCTGCCACGGATGCTTCGCGCATCGAGTAGAGCAGAAATATTCGCACGGCATCCCTCAGCCTTGTATCAGCCAACAGAAATCGCGCGCCGCCCACACGCGAACCGAGCATTCCGTCACTCTGAATCCCAGATGGAGGAAATTACCCGTGGCAGGTCATACCTCGTCGTGAGATGATCCTTAAACCTGCTCGGCGGACATCAAAGCAGCTGCCGTCGTCCGATACTCGGCTGAGAGGGCTCCGTTTTGGTGCTATTGGTCGACAGACCCATGGAAATATTTCAAGTCATCGCACAAGCAAGTTTCTTCATGATGACGCTGGCAATATATCGCAGTAAACTCCGGAGTCCAGGGATCATTGGGAGTTTGGCGAGAGACACGTGTGTAGCTAATTTGGTCGAAATTTCCAAGCGGAAGCGCACACCAGGAAGGGTTATTCTTTGTATCACAGACGCAATTGACTGTAACAGTGGGAAGTTCGGAGACAGTCAAAAAGGTCACTTCTGGTTCTCCTGCCATTGCAGGTTCCATAGCTGACGCCGGAGCTGGTGCTGGTGGTTCGAGAAGTTTGGCTCGGTAGGCTTCAATGATGCCAGAATTGACGCAGCCCCAGCGTGCCTGCTGGGCTCCGTCGCATCGTATATCATTTGTTCTCTTCAGCCATTTGGCGATGCGCGCGTTAATAGCATCGATGCGCAACGCTTCGCGTTGAGGTCCCAGCCGCGAAGTCAAAATCCTGATCTCTTTTTTACATGCTTCCGGATTAAAAGGACACGGCTTTGCCTTCGCCGCGGCAAGCCTCCGTTCCGTGGTGTTAAGAGTTTTCCAAGCTGGAACTTCGTCCTTCCTAACGGGCAGTAGAAGGCGAGCGTCGAGATCGTCCTTCCACAAATTTGTAATGTCGCATTTGCCGGGCTCAGCACTACAGGCTGCCCGCCGATTCCGTATCAAATTTAACTCAGACTGAATTGTAGATTCTGATTTTCTGAGGGTCTCCTCACTAACTCGCTCGTCCAGTATCTGGACATTCGAGCTGTCAATTACATCTCTCGTGATATGAATTAAGTCATCCAGCGCGGCTTCCTCTTGAGCGAGAAATACACTGTTGCCCCACTCAGATGGAAATATTTTTCCTTCCGGCCAATTAGAAAGCATATCATAACGTCGAAGGCTTACAAATATCGGAGTTTTGTCACCTGCAAGATAGGTTGCGACTTCAGTCGGGAAGCTTTTGAACCGCTGCTCCAGTTCCTCCAAAGTTATCGCCGATGCCGTGCGATCTGCACCAGTACGAGACTCAAGAATACTAAGCTTCTTCTTCTCAGAGTATTTTCGGATTGTTGAATTCACCGTCAACGACGCGCTCCCACCCACTACTCCCCCGTCAAAACCTCCTCCTATACTTCCAGAAACCGAGTTAAATTCATCCCGAGTTTTTATATCGAGTACAAGCCCGACCGATTGCACGCCTCCGAAAAGCACCGATGTTACATAACTGTCACCGCACGTTTCTAGAAATGACGACGGGTCTCTATTCAATAGGTCTAATGCGCTCTGCTTTAATCCGACATTTGGAATTTTGGCGTTGAGGTCGGTCGAAAAGGCCTCGGTGATCGGTTCAGGAGAGGGTAGTTCTGTATCAATGCTGGAGGCTGAATTTGTTAAGACGTTAGAGGCTACAATTACAAAATGGTTACCAACCACGTAAATCTTATCTTCGGACAACTTTAGTGTTTGCGACATGTTGTATGATGCGTTCCCGCTCGCACCATAATATTTTCCGCTAGCTGACGCCGAAATTCCTAACGTTTTCTCCAACGTGTTTTTTGTGCTGACGCGGAGAAATTCAGACTGTTGTGATGAATAGGGCTGCAACTTAGCTTGTGCCTCGACGCACTTCGCTATGAGCGCAGTTTCGCTAGAGGTAAGCCACCCGTTCGTAGGCTCTATCTGAGAAGATGGATCTGGATGGGTTATTCGCTCAATTGGTATGAAGGGACGGCTGTCCGCTTCATCTACTTTGTCCTGCGCATTTGTCGCAAACGGCGATATGCATGCAGCAACTATGAGCGACAATCTACAAACACTACGCATATCCGCGCCCCTCGATACGAGCAAAAGTAAATGTAAGTTCTTCCTAGGTAGGAACAATGTAATCGGCTTGCGCCCGACTTTGGCCGGAGCACATTCTATGCCACTTCGGGATGCATCGTTTGTAAATTAGCAGTTTCTGCTCGACATCTCCCGGTGTCAAGTGACTGTTGCGGAATCTTAATTCCGCTCAGCCGAACGCAAATACAAAGGCTATACGAGAAATCAGACTAGCGACTATGCGCGTCGGCTTCGTCTTCCTTGGATGGGCCGTTGGCTAAGCGTATGCGAAAGCCGGAGGTCCGCCTACACGTGTTTTTCTATTGGAAGGCCGCAATGTGAGAGCTTCTCGCGAGGTTGCTGGACGAAAAGAAGCCTCCACATTCGTCACGCAGGGTGCAGCTGCTGCACTCATCAACATACTCATTCTTCCAGTCGCTGATTGACCGTTTTGCGTACTGACGGATCGAACCGTCGAGTAAACAGAGCTGGTGATTATAGACCGAAACATTGATTCTGGCCGCAGCCAGATATTGCACCCCCGCCCGTAGCTCGCTTCGATAGTCGTATGGGTCCATCCAGAGCTTATCCATGTTTGCTCTAGTATACCCGGTGATCTCAAGCCCCATGAACGTCACGTGGTCGACGAAGGTCAGATTTCTGAAAATGAAGTCCGATAGGTCAGCAAGACCCTGATAGGTCTGCTTGTGAACGACAACTCGAATCTCAACCTCAGCCCCGACGGACTTCAGATTCATAATCCCGCGGATAGTCTCGTCAAAAGCGCCCTTGGACTGAACCACGTAATCGTGAACTTCAGGGTCGGCGGAATAGATCGGTATGCCAACGGACAGACGAGGATGCCCGATTGCTTGATAACGATGCGAGAAGGCCTTGTCCTTAAATGTTCGGCCGTTGGAAAGAATATGAACTGGCGTAGAAGGAAGGTGGTCACGTGCCGAGGACAAAATGTCAAAAAAGTCCTCCCCCACCAGCGTTGGCTCACCGCCGGTGATCCCAAGAAACGGGGTCGTTGCTGGCAGCAGGGGCAGCACTTCCAGGATTTCTCGCGCCAGCCACCGGTCATCAACGTCTTTGGGCGGCTGGGAGCACATCAAGCACAGGTGATTACACCGCTCCGTTACGAGGAAATAGTTCGCGTTGGCATTCTTTCTGAACAGGACGCGCACTGCCTTCCGATCCGGCACAAAGCGGATAACGTCTCCCTCGCTGAGGTAGTCGAACTCGTGGGGCAGAACGACTAGTCGTCGGTCTGAAAACAGTCGCTCAGCCTCCGGCCGATGCTCCTCAAAGGTGACAACCCACTGGCATTCAGAATGAAACCCCTGCCCCTTGAAAAGATACGCATCATGCTCCGGGTTAGGCGCTTGATCCGCTTGGCCCGCAACCAGCCTAAGAGCCACCCGATGCGCGAAGTCACCGACGTTTGCTGACGAGGCGAACCCACTCAGACGCAGCATACTAGTTCGCCCAGCTTAGAAACAGTTCCCGAGCGGTCACGTCGCTCTCCATCAGGCTGATTAGCCTCTTGAAGATCGACATGTTGCGATTGCAGAAACCAGATCGCGTTTTGAGGCCGACAAAATCGCCCTGTGTCGCCGTGTGGAATACTGGATCGGAACCACAGAACGGTTCGTAAGCGCACTCGGCGCACATTGGCACGGAGCCTGCAAAAGACTGCTCGATAGGATCTAGGAGAGCGTCGGACCCGAAAATCTCAGCGTAGGTGTTTTCGTGGACATTCCCGAGCAGAAATGTCTTGTCGCCCATTTCAGCCAACATTCGCGCTTCGTCGGATGCGTAGACGCTGGCGTCATAGTTGTAGACAACGCCGGAGATGCCGATACCTGCCGGGCTCATCAGGTCCACGTATCCCGGCTCGAAAGGCGTGAGCATCTTTGTAAGGATGGTGGCTGCGTAAAATTCCTTGAAAGGAGTGCCGTTCCGATTCAGTTCCAGGATGTAGTTCAGCCCGTCAAAATAGAAGTCGAGCCAGCGGTCTACATCATAGGCAGCGTATGACTTCGTCTTTACCGCAAAACCGTATGGAGAAAGTGGCCGAAGAAATATTCCGGGGAAATTTAGCCGGACGTATTCGTCAATGATCTCGCGCACAAGTGAAAGGCTGGCCTTCGTGGTCGTCATAAGTGCGCTCACGCGCTCATTGCCAAGAGCCAGTCTGCCCTTATTGATGCCTGCCACAGCCAACTCGTAGCTGTTCTTTCCCGGGCGTGGTCGATTGGCATTGTGAAGAGTGGCCGGTCCGTCGAGCGACGTGGAAATTAGAATGCTGTGCTCGCGACAGAACTCCAAGATTTCGTCCGTAATGACGGCGAGGTTCGTCGTGATGACGAACTGCAGCGACCGCCCGGCAACCTCGTTGATCTTTTCAGCCCGATGCACGACGTGTTGGATCAACGGGAAATTCAGAAGCGGCTCACCACCCTGGAACTCAATCTTAATAGCCGGGCTTGGAGATTGAAAAATGAGTCCCAAAGCCTTTTCGGCAGTCTCTTCGGACATATCGAACGCTGAACGATCTTCGCTTTGGCGGGATACCTGACAGTAAGGGCAGGAGTGCTCGCAACGCAGCGACACGACCATTATGTGGAGCGATGTGAAGTTCTCCAGTCTTTTTGCCTTGGTCCGGACCTTCAGCGCCAGCAGCTCCTTGCCGATATTGGAAGATGCATCAAAGAGGAACTGCCTGCTGCGCAGGCGGGAGTAGGCAGGGTGTGTGCTGGGGAGCTCGTGCTTGACAAACGAAGCCAGCACGGCGCGCGGCAATACCAGATATTCGCCCGCTTGGTTGGTTAGCACATACCGGTCGTCGTCCAATTGGGAAAAACGGAAGTATGCGAGCTGGTATGTGTCGTCCAACGGTCGTTGGAACTCAGTTGCCGGAGCAAACTTAGTCATCAGACTGCAGGCCCGATCTGGAAAATGCCAATGCCAGGATCGCGTTTCTAACCGTGGCGGTTTCGGCGGCGATGCTGCTACGCAAGTCCTGATCCAAGACCTCCAAGCGCAGCCGTTCTATGGCTGTCTCGGCCGCAGCTCGCGTTACTGCTTTGGTGAAGATAAGCGCGCAGACCGCAAAGCCATCCTCAAGTGTGATCTCGACCGCAGCGTTTCCCGTCACCCGGTAGGCAGCCCGCTTCACGCAGTCCAGGTCAAAGACTGAAAGATCAAACTTGGCTTGGGCGGCGGGGACGAGCTCGCTCTCGCCAGAACCGTCGGCCATCAGCAGTAGCTATAACCGGAGCAGTGAGACCCGTGGCTTGAATGGCTCGAATGGCTGGTGTGATAGGCCATAAGAACATCCGCACCCTGCGAACGGTCGAGGACCTCGCCGTAGCCAAGGCTAGCAGAAGCCGTTCCGGCTTGAGAAACGCCACTGGAGACCTGATCTAGTGGCTCAACAAGCACTGCGGCCTGAACTTGGGTGCCAAGAATCATAGTGGCCGACAAAGCCATCGGCGACAGAAAACTGCGCTTTGACATTTTGAATTCCCCCCTTTGCACTCGCATCATAGCAGAACTTACTTCTTGCAACAAGGATAGTAGCGAGCACGTATTGCGCCGTTGTGAAGGGAGCGAGCCTGAAGAAAACGGCAGATTGCCCCACAGGGGCAGAGGACTACCGAATATTTCTGACAGCGTGTATCGTCTCGCCATGACGACTCAGTTGCGCGGCCTTACTCCTGTAATTACCCAAACAAGGGGTCATTTCGGCCGAATATTATCGGAGGTTCTCTCTCCTTCACGGCCGCTTCATTCTCCGGAATTCTTAAGGGGCAGGCAGGAGCAACTTGATGGCATCGAGAAGGCGCTTTACTCGGCTGGCCGCCACGTCTTCATTCATGGATTCCGAGGTGTCGGAAAATCCTCTCTAGCCCAGACAGCCGCCTATGGAATGTCAACCGGCGGCATGGATCCGATTGTTATCGGATGCGACAAGAATTCAACCTTTGGCAGCGCCATGCGCGATATGTTCGATGAAGCTGTCAGCAAGAACCCAAGGATTGCTGCGACCATCACCGAGAACGGACTGGCATTTGGTAATCTAGGCGCCACTATCGGCAGAAAGATTACGACGCACGAAGGTCGCATCGCCGAACCGGGGTCGATCAACGAAGCGGTCCGTCTTACCAAATTTCTTTGCGAGAATTTCACGTCGAACCCCGTCGTTGTTATCGATGAGTTCGACCAGTTGCAGAGCCGAGAAGAGCAAGGGAATTTCGCCAATTTTATCAAGCAGATATCCGATAGACACATTCCGGCGCGCTTTATCTTCTGTGGGATCGGCGAAAGCGTCGATGCAATTATGGCGGCGCACGGCAGTGCAGATCGATACTTCCATACCGTCAAACTTGGTCAACTACCTTACGACGCCAGAAATGAAATTATCAGGATAGCAGCCCAGCGGCTGGGCATAGAGATCGATGACACGACCGTATATCGGATCGCGAAGATCTCTGATGGATTTCCACACTATGTGCACTTGCTGTCCGAAAAGCTCTTCTGGCGGGTGTATGAGGCCGAAAACGAGGGCAGGGTGACAGGGGACCTTTTCCAACTGGCGATGTCCGACGCAAGCGATGCGATGGAGATGAAGCTTAAACAGCCTTATGAGACCGCCACACGCAAGTACACGAACGATTACGAGAGCTTGCTATGGGCAGTCGCAGATGGACATGAGTTGCAACGTAGTAGCAGAGACATCTACGCCTCGTATGTTAGGATAATGAAGTCCCAAGAACTTGAGCCACTTCAGCGCGAAAAATTCAATGCGCGCATTAACAATCTAAAGAAGCCGAGTTATGCCGCTATCCTGTCGGCCACGCGGCAGGGGTGGTACGAGTTTTCGGAGAAAGTGATCCGTGGTTACGCAAGATTGCGTGCGGAGCAGAAGGATGTTCAGCTTGAAGTCGATCATCCGGCGTTGAAGAGCAAGCTCCGCTCGACGGCGGGCGCTCCTAGCATTTTTCGCGAATCTGGTTTTTGAAGCGGCTCGAACGTCCGCCTTCGCCAACCGCTCCATAATGCGCTTGGTTTCGTCCCGGTCTTTATCTTTGGGGTGCCGTGCATGGAGCGTGAACCGTCCTATAGGGACTTCCTATTCGAACACGAGACAGACGTGCATCTCGCATTCTACTCAGCAATAGGACGCGTATGCGTAGTGTGGTCGAACATTGAATTCCAAGTCGATATCAACACTCAGTCCCTGTACGATGTTCTTGGCGGAAATCGGTTAGCTAGCAGCCCACCATTTTCGTTCGACAAGAAGATGGATTTTTGGAAAGATTGCTTCAAAAAGCTGGCTTCCCTTTCCGACATGACCACCGCTACGATGCCGGAATCAATCACCCGATTAGTTGCCGATCTTAAGAAGGCTAGCAACGACCGAAACACCTTAATGCATACGCATTGGGGTAGCCTGCATGGTTCCAAGCCGCCACAAACGCTCTCAGGTAATTCTATCTCGCCCAAAAAAGGCACATATTTCATGAGAGGCTCAAAATCGAGTTCGGAAGGATCATGGACTTTACCGGCCATATCGACAATCTGAACGGAAGGGTTCTTGGCGTTACACTGATACTCTCTCAGGTCCGAAATCGCACAATATCCGAAAAATCTCAGCGATCTCCCGCTTCGGACTGAAACTGTCTGATTGTGCCCACTCGCTCTGCTCTATCGAAGGCGCTGCGTTCGAAGCGATAGCCGTAAGTCGATTGCGCAGGCTAACGAGGTGGTTGCGCTGCCTGTTGGTATAAATGTTGGTATGTTCTTGGAGGCGACTTCCACTACCTTTGATATAATTGGCAAATTTGCGATATATATGGGTTACTCCGGGCCCACCATTGGCTCCTGCTGCCATTGATTTAACTGCTGTTTTTGGTCTTTTTTGTCCCACCTTCTTCAACCCCGTCAAAAAGTGGGACATTTTCGTTCTCGTTTCGATCGTATACCAGCAGGGTTCGGGCTGACTGAGCCACTATCCGGCGGCGCGCCTTGCGGATGTAGTGGTCAGGCTGCTGATAGGTTGTCCAGCCATATATCGCTTTCAGCTGCTCGTGCGTGGCACCGTTTTCTGCAGCGACGGTGGCACCTGCCTTGCGCACTCCATGGGCGCTGCAGTTGGGAAGTCCGGCTTCATCGCACCATTGGCGCATTTTGTTCCCAAGGCCATTTTCCGAAAAGGGCCGGCCATACTCGGTAACGAGGAATGTGAGGTTGCCCACCGGTGCGCAGGAAAGCTCGGCCTCGAGTTCCGGCAGCAACGGCAATTCGACGATCACCGACTGGCTGCGCACCTTGCTTTTATCTGTCTTGCCCGGCTTGATCCGGATCCACTTCTCCCAGTTACCTGTATTCTTGTTGTGAACCTCTGTGATGTGTTGCCTGCCGAAGATTGCCGCATCGGACAGCCGCAGCCCCGTGAACATGAAAATTGCCAGTGCCATGCGAGCCATCGTCCCGCGCGGATGCCGGTTCTCATACTCGACGATCTCGGACACTTCCCAAGTGTGAAAACCTTCACCGTCGCCCGTGGTGAGGCGCTTTATCCCGTTTGCAGGGTTGACGTCGATAATCTCGGCATCCTTCGCCCATGCAAACATTGCGCTGATGGCCTTCGTTATGTTGTTCGCAGCTCCCGGAGCATCGGCCCGTGTGTCCCGGAGCTCTTTGACGTGAGCCCGTTTTATTGCTGCAAAGGGCAGGGTGCCCTTAGTCGGAAATTCGCGGTCGACAGGCCCGTGAAGCGGGTGTGGAAGCTTGCAAACAGCTTCCAGAATCGCCCGTCGGCGAAGCATGGTAGCTTCGCCAACTTCAGTGCCGCCCCGTCGGAAATACTCCTGGCACAGCCACAACAAGGTACCTCGCGATGCCGCCGGGCGCGGGGCAGGCGCGGGTAGGGTTCGTGTCCGGAGGTAAGGAATACCTTCCCGCGCACAGCGAACCTCCTCGTGAAACTCCGCGGATCCCGGCGCCTCGCGGAGACGGACCTTCTTTCTGCCTGGTGCACGGAAGTAGAGCCGGACATTGCCGTGTCGATCACGGTCTTCAACGACGCCTTTGAGATTGAATTTCACAGCGATGCTCGCAACATCCATTATTTGCGATCCCAAGGATTGTCGCTGAGGGACTCCCCGTCAAGCCTGCTGTTGCGATGGGGCAGACGCCGGAACGCCTCTGCCAGTTCCTCAACGTCCCAGACATAGCGCTCTTTGCTGGGCATTCGCGGCTGTGGCATGCGGCCGTCCGCTACCATCTGGTCGAACGTCGTCGGGCTAACGCCAATGGCCCCCGCTGCCTGTTCCCGATTGATGCCGAACAATGGTGGGGTAAGAACGCCGAGCGTACTTTTCACGCCTTTTCTCGCTGCACATCGCCTCGCGGGCCATACTTCGCTGTGGTGGCCAATTCGCTGAAAGGTCTCACGCTACCTCATACAAGGGATGCCGGGAACGGGTCGGACCGCTCGGTGCGGCAAAGGACGGCTGCGGCGTAAAAATAGGACAGGAGAGAGGCCGATCTCGTCCGCCTACTGCGCAGAGATCGCCTCGAAGGTCGATCTCAATCTTCCCGTCTGCTGCAGTAAGGATGATCTGCTGGAGGGGGGCCGGACCTGGCCAGAGTGAAAGTGTGGACTTGGTTTGCCGTGACGGGTTGAGGCTGGAGAAGAGGTCTCCCGCGCCCGTCGCGGAGAATCGCGATGTCCAGACATGAACGCAGCCGGCGCAGTGCGGACCGGGTGAGCCTTTATGACGAAATCACCGACAAGATCATCGCCGATCTGGAAGTTGGCCGCGTGCCATGGGTTCAGCCCTGGCGAGGGCCGACGGCGGAGACACCGCTGTGCCTTCCGACGAACGCCACTACTGGCCGCCGCTATTCCGGGATCAATGTGCTGCTTCTGTGGGGTGCCGTGATCGAGCACGCCTTTCCCTCCCAGAGCTGGCTCACCTTCCGCCAAGCCCTCACGCTCGGGGGCAATGTCCGCAAGGGCGAACACGGCACGACGGTCGTCTATGCCGATCGTTTCGTGTCCGAAGAGGAAAAGCAGCGCGCCCGGGAGACCGAAGAGGAAGCCCAAGCAATACCGTTCCTGAAGCGCTTCACGGTTTTCAATGTCGCTCAGTGCGAAGATCTGCCGGATGAGGTCGCGATCGTGGCGCCGCCCCCGGATCTCCACCTGGTCGAGCCGAGGGTCGAGGCCCTGATCCGCGCGACCGGAATCGACTTCCGCATCGGCGGCAACAGCGCTTTCTATATGCCGGCGCTCGACTATGTGCAGGTCCCGCCACCCCAGGATTTTTTCGAGCCTATCAACTGGCACCGCACGGCGCTGCACGAGCTTGGCCATGCTACCGGCCATGTGTCTCGTCTGGGCCGCGACTTGACCGGCAGCTTCGGGACAAAGAAGTACGCCTTCGAAGAGCTGGTCGCCGAGATCAACGCCGCCTTCTGCTGCGCGTCATTCGGCATCGCGCCCACTGTCAGGCACGCGGATTACATCGGGTCGTGGCTGGAGGTGCTGCGCGAGGACAATCGCGCCATCGTGCGCGCTGCCTCGCAGGCGAGCAAGGCGGCGGATTGGCTGCTCTCGTTCGTGCCCGATGGGGAAGCCGCCGCCAGCCACGATCAGACACGGGAGGCAGCATAGGCCGACGCGAGCATCGACATCGGGATTTTGGGAAACCAGCACAGCGCGCCCATCCGTTTGTGCTCGCCCACTTTTTCCAGGCTATGGCGTCGCCCTCCTAGAGTGAGAGGGCGGCGCTTTCATTTCGTGACGGGTTGGAGGTCGAGAGAGAGGCTTTCGGCCGCCCGTCGCGGAGTAGAATCCCATGGCAAGCGCCGTTCAGAAAATCACCCTTTCGCCCTCGCGCGACATCCCCTTCAACAAGCTCGTGCTCAGCCAGTCAAACGTCCGGCGCGTGAAGGCCGGCGTCTCGATCGAGGAACTGGCCGAGGACATTGTTCGCCGCGGTCTGTTGCAGGGCCTCAGCGTGCGCCCGGTCGTCGATCAGGCTGGCGCGGAGACCGGCATGTTCGAGATCCCCGCCGGCGGCCGGCGCTACCGGGCGCTGGAGCTGCTCGTGAAGCAGAAACGCTTCGCCAAGACGGCGCCGGTGCCCTGCATCGTTCGCGACAGCGGCATCGCCGAGGAGGATTCGCTGGCCGAGAACGTCCAGCGCGCGCCGCTGCACCCGCTCGATCAGTTCCGGGCGTTCCTGGCGCTGCGCGAGAAGGGGCAGTCCGAGGAAGAGATCGCGGCCGCCTTCTTCGTCTCAGTCAATGTCGTCAAGCAGCGGCTGAAGCTCGCCTCGGTCTCGCCGATGCTGCTCGACGTCTATGCCAAGGACGGTATGACGCTCGACCAGCTCATGGCCTTCACCGTGTCGAGCGACCATGGGCGGCAGGAACAGGTGTTCGAGCGACTGAAGGTCTCCTACGACAAGCAGCCCTACACCATCCGCCGGATGCTCACCGAAGGTGCCGTTCGCGCTACGGACAAGCGGGCGCAGTTCATCGGCCTGGACGCTTATGTCGCGGCCGGCGGAACGGTGCTGCGCGACCTGTTTCAAGGCGATGACGGCGGCTGGCTGCAGGATGTGTCTCTGGTAGACCAGATTGTGGCCGACAAGCTGAAGGTCGAATCCCAAACGATCGCCGCCGAAGGCTGGAAGTGGATCGAGGTCGCCCCCGATTTCCCCTACGGCCATGCTTTCGGCCTGCGCCAGCTCCGCGGCGAGACCGTCGCGCTCACGGCCGAGGAGGAAGCGACCCGCGATGCGCTCCAGGTCGAGTTCGATCGGCTATCCGATCAATATCAGAACGCCGGGGAATTGCCCGACGAGGTGGACGAGCGCCTGTCGGAGCTGGAAACCGGCCTGGAAGCTTTCGAGACCCGCCCTGTGGTGTTTGACGCGGCCGAGATCGCCCGCGCCGGCGCCTTCGTCAGCATAGGCCCTGATGGCCAGCTTCGTGTCGAGCGTGGCTACGTCCGGCCGGAAGACGAACTGCCGGTCGAGCCAGAGTCCAACTCGGCCGACGTCAGCGAAACCGAATGCGCCATGGCGGCCGGCTCTGGAGACGGGATTGTCACGGCCGAGCCCCCAGCCGAACCGGAGGAGGATGAGGGCCTTTCGCCCATCTCCGATCGGCTGATGACTGAGCTGACCTCGCATCGCACGCTGGGCCTGCGCCAAGCGCTGGGCGAGCGGCCGGACGTGGCCTTCCTCGCGGCACTGCACGTTCTCACACTGAAAGCCTTCTACCACTACGGCTCGGATAGTTGCCTCGAGCTTGACCTGAAGAGCGTCAGCTTCGGGACGCAAGCACCAGGGCTGAACGACAGCGCGTTGGCCGAGGCGATCCGCGCGCGGCACGAAAGCTGGGCCAAGGCTCTCCCGAAGGAGTCGGCCGACCTCTGGGACGCCCTGCGGGAGTGGGACGGCGACAGCCAGGCGGGGCTGTTCGCTCACATCGTCAGCCTCTCGGTCAATGCCGTGTATGAGCCTTGGAACCGACGGCCGCGAGCGTTCGCCCATGCCGATCAGCTCGTTCAGGCGGTCGATCTCGACATGGCGGCAGCAGGATGGAAGCCGAGCGTGGACAACTATCTCGGCCGGGTGACGAAGGCTCGTATTCTACAGGCTGTGGCGGAGGCAAAGGGCCAGCGCGCCGCTGATCGGATCGAGCATCTGAAGAAGGGCGACATGGCCAAGGAGGCGGAGACGCTCCTAGCCGACACGGCCTGGCTGCCCGAGCCGTTGCGCGCGCCAGGCAAGACATCGCCTGATGCTTCAGAAGCCGAAGCCGCGCCCACCGGCGAACAGACGACGGCGGACGGCGGCGAAACGGCCATGGCCGAATGCATCACATCGAACGACAATGATGCCGCTCACGATGCTCCTCCCGACGTCGCGGCCGAATGAAGGTCAACGACCTGCGAAACTGGCCCACCGGCAACGGTGGGCCTTTTTGTTTGAAGGAGCCCATCATGGCGGAAAGCCCACATGATCTGGCCCGTCGTCTCGCCGATCAAGCAGAGGCGGTATGCCATCATTACCTCTCCAGCGGTCGCCGCGAGGGCCGCTATTGGCTGGTAGGGGACGCGCGCAACACGCCCGGGCGCTCCTTGTATGTCCGGCTGAAGGATTCACCCAAGGCCCCGGCCGGCAAATGGACTGATGCCGCCACCGGCGAACATGGCGATCTCCTTGACGTGATCCGGGAGAGCTGCGGCCTGATCGAGTTCAAGGATGTCGCCGATGAAGCGCGGGCCTTTCTCAGCACGCCGCCCGAACCGAGGCCAAGGCGGACACCGCAAACTCCTGTACCGCATGGGTCGCCGGACGCAGCCCGGCGACTGTTCGGCATGTCAAAGCCGATCGCGGGCACGCTGGCAGCGTTGTACCTGCGCAAACGCGGCATCACGGATTTACGCGGGACCGGACACCTGCGCTTTCACCCGCGCTGCTACTATCGGCCCGATGAGCTTTCGCCCACCGAGACCTGGCCGGCGATGATCGCAGCCGTCACCGACCTTGGCGGCAAGATCACCGGGGCGCATCGGACCTGGCTCGATCCGCGACGCCTCGACAAGGCGCCGCTAGATACACCGCGCCGAGCGATGGGCGATCTGCTCGGCAACGCCGTCCGCTTCGGCACAGGCGGCGAAGTCATGGCGGCCGGCGAAGGCATCGAGACCGTTCTTTCGGTGCGACAGGTCTTGCCCTGCATGCCGATGCTGGCGGCGCTCTCGGCGGCCCATCTCGCCGCCGTCCTCTTCCCGGACACACTGCGCCGGCTCTATATCCTCCGCGACGACGATCCGGCGGGGACAAGCGCACGTGACAGCCTGGTCGAAAGAGCGAGTGCGGCCGGGATCGAGGCGATCGTCATCTCACCGCGGTGCGGCGACTTCAACGAAGATCTTCGAACCCTTGGCCTGGATGCACTCCGCAGCCGGAGCCGAATGCAAGTCAGCTCCCAGGACGTCGCCCGCTTCATGGCATTGACGGCATAGCCGGCAGGAGAACCGGGGGTGCGGGACGCCGCCCTACGTGGCAGATGCGTCAAACCGTCGAAGGGACCGCGCCTCGGCCTTGGAGGGCGATCGGCCCACAAGCCGACCAGCCAGGCAATGGCGGCGGCCGACTATTTTCCGGCGCGGCCGTAGGCCGCTTTCCATCGCGAGACAAAATAGCCGGCCTTAGTCATCAAGCCCTTCGCTCGCGCTCAGGGTGCCCGGCCGTCCGGCCCGTGTGGTTCGTCGCCATGAAGGCCGCGGCGGTCGCGGTCCAACCGACGGAGCATCCCATGCGCGAGCACGACGACTACGAACCGCATCACGAGTCCTCACCCACCGACCACCTCCTCAACGAACTTCAGCTCTACGGCTATCGCCCCTTCGCTGACGAGCCCGACCAGCGCCTGCTGCCGGACGGCAACGAGGTCGCAGGTGCGGTCGCGGACATCTTCGACGCCCTGATCGCAGCGCTGGCAGATACCCGCCTCGAACCTGACCTCGACGATCTCCTCTGGTCGACCGTCAATGTCTTTCACCGGGCAGCCGAGCGGATCGTGCGCGATTTGGACGGCAACGAGCAGGCACAGAAGCGCTCGCAAAGGGAGCAAGACGGCAGCGAGGTGAAATCCGTCGAGCTCGAGCGCCTCATCACCGAGGGCAAGACCCTCATCGAACGCCAGAACGCTTTCGAACTGATGCGAGACCAGGCCGCAGAGCACTTCGAGCGTCACACAGGTTCAAGCTGGCGTCCGCGCACCGGCTCCATGGTCAGCCATCGCAACCTGACCGCCGCGATGATCGACAGTCGTGACTTCCTCGCCGCGAAGAAGCGCGCAGAGACCGAAGTGATGCTGCCCGTCGGGCCCAAGATCGTCTTCTCGGGCGGTGATGCGCTGGACCACAAACTGATCTGGGCAAAGCTCGACCAGGTCCACGCCAAGCACCCGGACATGGTTCTCTTGCATGGCGGCTCACCCAAAGGGGCGGAACTGATCGCCGCCAAATGGGCTGACAGTCGCAAGGTGCCCCAGATCGCCTTCAAGCCCGACTGGACAAGGCACGCCAAGGCCGCACCCTTCAAGCGCAACGACCAGATGCTTGCCGTCATGCCGATCGGTGTCATCGTATTCCAAGGGAGTGGCATCCAGGACAATCTTGCAGACAAGGCCCGCAAACTGGGGATCCCGGTCTATCGCCTAGGGTCGGGTGGCGCGTGAGCGCCGCCCTCTGGGGACCGTTCCCGCTAATCGGCCGCACTTCGCGCCGCTGGAATTTGCAGCAAACTTGCATTTGCTGTATATTCCAACAATGTATGATTTCCAAGAGGAGCACCCATGCCCCGATCCGACAGCTTCTACTCGACGAGCGATCTGTCCCGTAAGTCTGGCGACATCATCGCCGAAGCGCTCCGGCATCCTGTTACGATCACCCAGCGCAATAAGCCGCGCCTGGTGCTGCTCAATATCGAAGACTATGAGCGGCTGCTGCGCCAATCCGACAATCGCATGTCCGGAACAATCGAGACGATGCCGGACGGCCTGTTCAGCGAATTCGAGGCCGCGGTCGACACGTATGCGAAAGATGACGAAGGCAGCCGGTCGTGAGTTACGACCTGATCCAGACGGCGAGCGTCATCCGCTATCCGTATCTGTGGGCACGGCAGGCGAATACGGGCGAAACCGAAGGGCGCAAGCAACGCCCCGTCGCCGTCGGCGTGCGCCTAAAACGACCCAATGGCGACCTGGTCGTGTTCTTTCCCATCACGACCAAGCAGCCCGAGCCGAGCCGTTTCAGCGCTGAGATTCCCGCAATAGAGAAGCGGCGAGCCGGCCTTGATCAGGATCTCCGGCTCTGGATCATTCTCGACGAGTTCAACACCGACATCGTCGGCCACTCGTTCTACCTCGAGCCCGATCCTCCGATTGGCCGCTTCAGCAAGGCATTCTTCCTCCCGCTGCTGCACGATTTCATTGCTCGCCGGAAATCCTTCACTGAAGTTAGCCGCTTCCGATAGCCCTTGCCCGGAACGAGCGGCTAGGCACTGCGCATCGCTGTTCAGCGTCGCTGGACAGGGGCGGACAAATCACGACGCAAACCACAACCGTTGTCGGCAAAATTCAGCAAAGCACACGTTGAGCGGCGCGTCGCCGGCAGGGGTTAACTCTGGATGCTGACGTCGGAACGATAACCGAGCGCCTGCCAGACATCGTCATACGACCGGGCGCGTCACGGCTTGGCGCTGCATGGTTCAGCGAGACGCGAGCGCCTGGGAGCAGCACCTGGGCGCAGGGCGATCGGCGTTGAGCTGGTTGCCGGTTGGCAGTCAGCAGTCAGTTCACAGGTCGCCATTGCGGATCGCCCTGATCCTGAGTTGGCCACCCCGAGCGCACCGAAGCGGTCTCATCGATGGGTGTATCTGGCCGAAGGTCGGCTGACGCCTCGATCGCCTTGAACGCAACGGCGCGTCACGACTTTCTTCCCCTGCCGGCTGCGCCGGCATTCCTCGCGAAACAACAAAGTCGCTCCCGCGCCATCCTTCGCTTCGCTCCGGCCCAAGGGTGCGCCGGCGATCGCCTCCGGCCTGTCGATCACCATCGAGACCGCAATGGTGCGGGCTCGAAAACAGACAGGATCAAGGAGAACCACCATGGCGACCATCGGCACCTTCAAGAAGTCCGGCAACAACGAGTTCACCGGGGAGATCGTCACCCTCGGCGTCCAGGCCAGGAACGTCCGCATCACTCCTGAAACCCGCGCCACCGGCGAGAACGCTCCGAGCCACCGGGTCTTTGTCGGTCGAGCCGAGATCGGCGCCGCCTGGGCCAAGCGCTCCAACGAGGGCCGCGAGTATCTGGGCCTCAAGCTCGATGATCCGAGCTTCAACACCCCGATCTTCGCCAACCTCTTCGACGACGAGGACGGCGAAGCCTACAGCCTGATCTGGTCCCGCCCGAGCCGCCGCAACGGCGAGTAGGCCGTCAATGAGCCCCGCCCGGTCGATCCGGGCGGGGCTCATTCTAATGGTTTGCAACAGACCAACTTTCGTCGGCGGTCGCAAATCGCCTGGGAGGCGCCGAAGCAATCTTTCGACGTACCTCCGAACGGGACAAAGGGTGCTGCTTGCTGACGGTCGTGGATACAGCCAAAGGTGATGCCGAGGCCGCATCGTGTGATGCCTGCAGCGGTGCTCTGCCAAGATAAGAACATCTGTAAAATGCGAGCCTTCCTCCATGCTGTCTTTGACGGGAGCAAGCCATGATCGAGCCGTTTGACGACATCGCTCCGACCGGTGATGAACTCACCGAATACGATCGAACACACGTCAAGCTCTACATGCGCCTGTTCGATGCCGACGCCGATGGCGCGGACTGGCGCGAGGTGGTCAAGGTGCTCTTCGGGATTGATCCAGCGCGCGAACCGCAGCGCGCAAAGAGCGTCTACGACAGCCACCTTGCGCGAGCCCGCTGGATGACACGGACGGGCTACCGCCATCTCTTGCGCCAAACCGATTAATCCGCAGTGATCGTATTTTCTATCCGGGGTGATGCCCAAAGAGCATCATGCGATGCCTCGAGAAGGTCTTCCGCCCACTGCCGCAACCGGGAATTGTCGCCGGCTCAACTTGCGCGTTAATGCAAGGAGTTGTTGCATGAAGCCCGACACGTCGCGTTGGCGAGACAGTCACAGTTACGACTTCTTCGATGAATTGCCGACCGAAGGTCTCGCCTGGGAATGCCTGCGTCGTTCTGAACCCTATCAGCAGCACTATGAGGCACTTACGAGCGCCGGCACCGAGACAGCGCCTTGCCGGCCAGAGGCCGAGCTGCTTTGGGGGTTGCGATTTCCCGGCGAGACCAGACCTGTCCGCCATGGCACAGGAAGTTCTATGGTCGCCTTGCGTCGATCCGGCCGTCGTGACCCTGATGCCCGCGCCGGATTTCCTGTCATCCATGGCGTCCGCGCCGCTCACTGGCCTCCGCGCGCACCGTGATAGTCCGGAAGGACGTCACACCGTCCACGACGGCGCGATCAGCTCTCAACTCGTCTTTCTTCCCAACACCGAACCGGGCGGGCCTGTTGCGGCCGTGATCCCGCTCGACGACCAAACGCTCGGGCGGATCGAAGCCCTTGTTCGTTTCTGGCGCGCCTGGCAAAGCCGGCCAGTGCCTCCAGACACTCGGATCACCGTGCAGCAACGCCGCCGCCTGCGTCTCATGATGCAAACCGCCGATGGCCGTGCGAGCGGCGCGAGCTACCGCGAAATCGCCATAGCGCTTTACGGCCAGACGCGCGTCGCCTCCCATCCATGGAAGACCTCTCCGTTGCGCGACGCGGTTGTCGGCCTCGTCAAAAACGGGACCGCCATGATTGGTGGCGGCTATCTGCAGCTCCTGCGTCATCGCCGCCGATTGTAGTTGTTCCGACGTCGCTCGGGGGGTGGGGATTTCAGCCCTCCCTATCTTCCCCATCCCCCGCGAAGGTTTCTCTCCGCCACCCTGGTTGCAGTCCGCCGCTGAAACCCAGCGGCCGCCAGCAAACCCACGGAGGCCCGATTCATGCGACCCGATCTCACCGTTTTGCCGCCGCGCTTCCTACGCACCAAGGAAGCCGCGGAGTTCCTCAGCCTGTCTGCCCGAACACTCGAGAAACACAGAACCTACGGAACCGGTCCCGCTTACCGCAAGCTGGGTGGCCGCGTTGTGTATGCCGTCGATGATCTTCAAGCATGGGCCGAGCGTGGCGCCGTCACCTCAACGTCCGACCCACGCGGCTCCGTCCTGCCGGCCAAGCGCCATTCGCCGACGCCGCCGGCACACGCCGGACGATATGCGCGCTGAGGATGCGCCTTCCCCGATGACAACGCGACACCAGACAATCTCGGAGCGCGGGCAACTGGCGCTTTTCAGGGCGCTCCCCGGCGATTTCGCGCCACGAGACGCACAGGACCTCATGGCCTACCCGTTCTTTTCCCTTTCGAAATCCCATCGCGTCACACCGATCGACTTTGCTGCCGGCAACATCTCGATCCGCGTCGAGGCCGTGGCGGATCACGGCATGGCGACCATATGGGATGCCTACATCCTCATTTGGGCGGCAAGCCAGATTATCGAGGCGCGGGACGCGGGGCTTCGCACCTCGCGCCTCATGGCGGCGACCCCATATGAAATCCTCACTTTCGTCGGCCGTGGCACCTCGCTGCGCGACTATCAGCGCCTCAAGGCCGCGCTGGACCGTCTCCAGTCGACGACCGTAAGCACTTCGATCCGCCAAGCGGCGGAAGGGCGTCGCCACCGCTTCTCCTGGATCAACGAATGGCAGGAGCGGACGGATCGACAAGGCAACCCTGCCGGGATCGAGCTCATCGTCCCGGACTGGTTTTACCGCGCCGTCGTGGACGACGCGCTCATCCTGAGCATCGATCGGGCCTATTTCGATCTGACCGGGGGGATCGAGCGCTGGCTCTACCGACTCGTACGCAAGCATGGCGGGCGCCAACGCGACGGCTGGCGCTTCGACTTCCGCCATCTTCATCTGAAGTCTGGCAGCCTGTCGCCTTTCAAGCGCTTCGCCTTCGATCTGCGCGACATCGTCCGACGCCAGCCGCTTCCCGGCTACGTCCTGTCATTGGAGATCGAAAGCGGCGGACGCGTCCTGCTCGCCTTCGAACCGTTGGCGGGGGGCGGACGGGCTGTGGATCCTCTCGTGCTATCGGGAACCCGAACTGTCGTGCCATCGGGAACCGGAGGCTCGTGCTATCAGGAACCGAAACACAGTCTAAGTCTGGGGATTCGAACGCGGAATCGCCCCCTTAACTTAGACTCTAACCAAGAATCTAACTTTGAAGCGCGCGCGGGCGATGTGCAAAAGCATGTTGGCAACGTGCATAGCGGCTTCGGGTTAACCTCGCCCCAGAACGCATCGGCGCCGGTCCCGAAACGTGACGGCAATTCCCAGCACGACGTCCCGCCACCGCGAAACCCGCTCGATGACAGATCGGGAGGCGCCGGATGATTGCGGCGCTTCCAAATAAGAAAAGCGCAGTCTTGCAAACGACAGGCGCGCTGCATCTCGCCAGCCGAGCGGTCGGAGCAGGGGAGCGGGTGATGCTCATCGATGCACAGCCCCACACCTCGGCGCTCGATTCGTCGCAGCAACGAACCCACGAAGGAGACTCCGCATGACCGGCCAAGCGACAGACCACATGCGCGGCCGTCCGTTGCCTAGCGGGCCAGCGCCCTTCACAGCGCTCGTGGATCTCATCTGGCGACAGAAACAAATCGAGCACTGGATCAGGTTCGGCCGCAAGAGCTACGAACAGCTCCTCGACCGCCACCGCAGCGTCGTCGGCTTTGCTCCGAACAGCATTTTCGGCTTCGTCCGCTGGGCCGCGAACGAGCACGGAACGATCATCTCGCGCATCGACATCGTGCGCGCGGTTTGCCGTGGAGAGCCGTTCCAGACGCTGCCGTTCGTGCGCCCCGGAGGCGAGATTCTGGTGAAGGCCGAAACCTGGCCGATGGTCGAGCGCGTGCTTCAACATATCGATTCGATCGAGACAGCTGGCATCGATCCAGCCGACGCCGATCCGGATCACTGGCGCCATGTCCACAACCGCCTGCGCGCCGGCGAGACCCCGTCCACCTACACGCCGTCGCGGCATGAAGCGTGGCTGATGCGCCGCAGGACGCAGCAATGATGCGATCCGGTCTCATCCTTTGCACCGCACTCGCGTTTGTGGCCGTAGCCTATCCGGCGATTGCCCCAACTCCCGCCAAGCTGATCTGGAACGCATCCGCGAGCGCACCAATCGGCTTCTATGCTGTCGACTTCAACCGCGCCTTCGAAGTCAGCGATCTTGTCGTCGTCAACGCACCCGAGCCGCTCGCCACCTTCCTGGCCGAGCGCGGTTACCTGCCAGAAGGCGTGCCGCTGGTTAAACACGTCCTCGCCGTCTCTGGTCAAACTGTCTGTCGAACTGGCCTGAAGATCACCGTCGATGGCATCGAGGCTGGCGTGGCGCTCGAACGCGATCGCGCCGGCCGGGAGCTGCCCGCCTGGCAGCGCTGCCAGCGTGTCACGACCGGCGAGCTCTTCCTCATGAATTGGCAGGTCCGCGACAGCCTCGATGGTCGCTATTTTGGCCTGACTTCCACCAACAGCATCATCGGCCGCGCCGTCCCATTGTGGACCGATGAGGACGGAGGCGGCCACTTCCAATGGCGCGCGCCTATGCGGTGAGCGCGCGCCCGCCGCGCGTCGTCCGCCGGCGCGCTTCATCTCCCACCGCATCACAAAGGAGCCGCCCATGGCACAGATCGGTCACTTCTCGCGCACTCCATCCGGCTACACCGGACGCGTCCGCACCCTCTCGCTCGACCTCGAACTGACCTTTGTTCCGGCCGAGAACGCCGATGTCGAAAACGCACCCGCCTACCGCATCCATCTCGGCGATGAAGACGGGCCTGAGATCGGCGCGGGCTGGAAGCACACGGGCGAGCGCGCCGGCGCGTTCATTTCCGTTGTGCTCGACGATCCTGTTCTTCCACAGCCCATTCGCGCGCGTTTATTCCAGTCGGACGAAGGCGGTCGTGATTGGGGCCTGCACTGGACGCGCCAGAAGAAGCGCGACGAGCAGGATTGAGCATGACCGATTCCTGCATCTGTCGTGCGCCAAAGCGGTGCGGCGTTGGTCGCCGCATCCCGCTCTTTCTTCTTGTCGGCCTGGCTTTCGGTGGCGCGCCGGATGTCGTTGTCACGGCGCTCGCACAGTCGACTGTGAGCACGCCGGCGCGCGGTGCCGTCGCCAGTCATATCGCCGAGGCATCGCAGCGCTTCGGCATTCCGCAGCGCTGGATTGTCGCCGTGCTCCAGGCAGAGAGCGCGGGCGATGTGCGCGCCGTCTCGTCCGCGGGCGCCATGGGGCTGATGCAGGTGATGCCCGGCACTTGGGCCGAGCTTCGCGTGCGTCACAGCCTCGGTCGCGATGCTTACGATCCGCACGACAACATCCTCGCAGGTACCGCCTATCTGCGCGAGCTGTGGGACCGCTACGGCAATGTTGCCGCCATGCTCGCCGCCTACAATGCCGGCCCTGCGCGCTACGATGAGCACCGCGCAACGGGCCGTCCGCTCCCGGCCGAAACGCGCACCTATGTCGCCAAGCTTGTGCCGGCGCTCGGTACCGGACGTCCAACAAAGGACTCGTCTGCCGTAGCCCCGGCGTCTGACTGGCGCAGCGCTTCCGTCTTTGCCGCACGCGGGCGCAATACCTCTCGCGCCGACCTACTGCAGCCTACCGGCCCAGCGGACGGTGATCGCTTTCCCGTTCCGTCGTCATCCGAAACCCTTGCTGGCGTGCAGTCAAACGGCCTGTTCGTGTTACGTACCGCCGTCGGAGGGCAGCCATGACCGGTAGGTGGTCAGTTCGCGCTTCGTCGTGGTCTGGCGCATCATGGAGCGCACACAGGGGAGGGGTGGGGCCATCAACCGGCCGAGGGCAAGATAAAAGCGCGCACATTGCGCCTCGGTTGGGTAGTTGTTTCTGCTCGATCTTCTGGCGCCTTGTGCACATTGTCCACATTCGGGGCAATGTGTGCGGCAACATCAAATCATTGTATTTGCCTGCTCTTTTCAACGTTGCGGAATATCGCCATGGACAATGAGCGCGAGTTCCGCATCCGCCCTGGCCGGATGCGCTCGACGCGCGCCCAGCAGGCCAGGCCGTTCATCGCCCAGGCGCTGGCCGCGGCGAAAAAGGCCGGCGGCGGCATCTCGCGCTCGGGCAGGATTGTGCCCAGCAACCGCTCCCGTTTTGGTCACGGTCAGCGTGCGAGCATCCAGGCCAATCGCTTCATCACATCGCGGTCGCGCGGCGCGGTGGTCAAAGCCCGCGTTGTCCGCCATTCCGTGCGCGCTGGCGTGCTTGGCGCACACCTCAGCTACCTGCGACGCGAGGGGGTAAGCCGGGACGGCGAGAAGGGTCGGCTGTTTGGGCCGAGGACGGAAGATGCAGATGCTGCGGCCTTCGCCGCGCGCACCGCGGAGGATCGGCACCATTTCCGCTTCATCGTTTCGCCCGACGACGCTCTCGACATGACGGACCTCAAGTCCTTTGCCCGCGATCTTGTCGGGCAGATGGAGAAGGATCTTGCCACACGGCTCGAATGGGTTGGGGTCGATCACTGGAACACCGCGCATCCGCATGTCCACCTGATCGTGCGTGGGGTTCGTGACGATGGCCAGGATCTGGTCATCTCGCGGGATTACATTAGGCAAGGGATGCGCGACCGGGCGCGCGACCTCATCACCCAGGAATTGGGGCTGCGCACTGATCTCGAGATCAGCCGCGCGCTCGAACATCAGGTCGAGTCCGAGCGGTGGACGCAACTTGACCGTCAACTCGCTCGCGATGCCCGCCACACCGGCTTCATCGATCTTGCCCCACAGGCCGACAGGCAACCGGACGCTTTCCATGCGATGAAGGTCGGCCGCCTGCGCAAGCTTGAAACACTCGGTCTCGCCGATCAGCTTGGCCCCGGCCAATGGCTGATCGACGACAAGGCCGAGGCGACATTGCGCGAACTCGGAGAGCGCGGCGACATCATCAAGCGCATGCACCGCGCGCTCAGCGCGCAATACATCGAGCGCGGTCCGGCCAGTTACGTCCTGGCAGCAGAACGCCTCGACACGCCCGTTGTCGGCCGGCTGGTCGACCGTGGGCTTGACGACGAGCTGATCGGCACAGCCTATGCCGTGGTTGACGGCGTCGACGGACGCACCCATCACATCAAACTGTCCGACCTGGAATCTGCTGGCGACAGCGCGCCGGGATCCATCGTCGAGCTGCGCCATTTCGATGATGCGCGCGGCCTGCGTCGGGCAGCGCTCGCCGTGCGCTCCGATCTTGCCGTCGATGAACAAATTGTTGCGTCAGGTGCGACCTGGCTCGACCGCCAGGCCATCGCTCGCGAGCCTGTGGCCCTAGCCGAGACCGGTTTCGGTGCCGAGGTCCGCGATGCCTTGACCCGGCGCGCCGAACACCTTGTCAGTCAGGGGCTGGCAGAGCGGCAGGGAAGGCGGGTCGTCTTCACGAGCAACCTGCTCGACACGCTCCGCCGCAAGGAACTGGAGACGATCGGCGACAAGCTCGCGATCGACACAGGGAAGCCCTTCAACCCAGTCACAGGCGGTGGCTATGTGGCTGGCACCTATCGCCAACGTTTCACGCTCGCCTCCGGCCGCTTCGCCATGATCGATGATGGTCTCGGTTTCCAGCTGGTTCCCTGGACACCCTCTCTCGAAAAGCATCTCGGCCAACATGTCTCCGGCGTTGCCCGCGATGGTGGAGGGGTCGAGTGGAGCTTTGGCCGCAAGCGGGCTCTCGGCCTGTGATAGTTAAAGAAAGGATCAAGCGATGTCGGCCACCAAAATACTCTGGGGTCAGATCCTCACTGTCTTCCTGATCGTCCTGCTAACAGTATGGGCTGCGACGCAATGGACCGCATGGAAGCTTGGGTTCCAGGCGCAGCTTGGCCCGCCCTGGTTCGATGTCGGCGGGCTGCCGGTCTATTATCCACCGGCGCTGTTGTGGTGGTGGTATTTTTATGACGCCTACGCTCCGGATATCTTCCTGGAGGGCGGCTTGATTGCCGTGTCCGGCGGGTTCCTTTCGATCATCGTCGCGATCGGCATGTCGGTGTGGCGGGCGCGCGAAGTCAAGAACGTGCAGACCTATGGCTCGGCGCGCTGGGCCGACCGGCGGGAGGTGGAGGCTGCGGGTCTCCTCGGCAGCGATGGGGTGGTGCTGGGTCGCTATGACCGCCACTATCTGCGCCACGATGGTCCTGAGCATGTGCTGTGCTTCGCCCCAACCCGATCGGGGAAAGGCGTCGGCCTGGTGGTGCCCTCCCTGCTTGCCTGGCCGGGCTCGGCAATCGTTCACGACATCAAGGGAGAAAACTGGCAACTCACCGCCGGCTTCCGCGCTCTGCACGGCCGCGTGCTGCTCTTCGATCCGACCAACTCGCAATCGTCCGCCTACAACCCGCTTCTGGAAGTCCGCCGCGGCGAATGGGAGGTCCGAGACGCCCAGAACATCGCCGACATTCTGGTCGACCCGGAAGGCAGCCTGGAGAAGCGCAATCATTGGGAAAAGACAAGTCACGCGCTGCTGGTCGGAGCGATCCTCCATGTTCTCTATGCAGAGCAGGACAAGACGCTCGCCGGCGTCGCCGCCTTCCTCTCCGATCCAAAGCGCCCGATCGAATCGACGCTTGCGGCCATGATGAAGACCGCGCATCTCGGAGGGGCTGGGCCGCATCCGGTCATCGCCAGTGCGGCGCGCGAACTGCTCAACAAATCCGACAACGAACGCTCAGGCGTCCTTTCCACAGCGATGTCCTTCCTCGGTCTCTATCGCGATCCGGTCGTCGCCGAGGCGACCCGCCATTGCGACTGGCGCATCGCCGACATCGTCGGCGGGAAGCGACCGGCAACGCTGTATCTCGTCGTTCCGCCTTCGGACATCAGTCGCACCAAACCGCTCATTCGCCTTATCCTCAATCAGATCGGCCGTCGTCTCACTGAGGATCTCCACACAAAGTCAAACCGCCACCGGCTGCTGTTGATGCTGGACGAGTTTCCCGCCCTTGGCCGCCTCGACTTCTTCGAGAGCGCGCTTGCCTTCATGGCCGGGTATGGACTGAAGGGCTTTCTCATCGCGCAGTCGCTCAATCAGATCGAGAAGGCTTACGGTCCAAACAACTCCATCCTCGACAACTGTCACGTGCGCGTCAGCTTTGCCACCAACGATGAAAGGACCGCCAAGCGGGTCTCGGACGCGCTCGGCACGGCAACCGAAATGCGTGCAATGAAGAACTATGCCGGCCATCGGCTCTCGCCCTGGCTCGGACATCTCATGGTGTCGCGCCAGGAGACCGCACGCCAGCTCCTCACCCCCGGCGAGATCATGCAGCTTCCGCCAGCCGATGAGATCGTAATGGTGGCGGGGGCGCCGCCAATCAGGGCGAAAAAGGTGCGCTACTACGAAGATGCGCGCTTTCGCGAGCGCATCCTGCCGACGCCAGAGTTGGATAGGGCTGCAGCAACCGATCGTGGCGACTGGAGCCAGCTGCCGCCACCGACCCGGCCTGAGCTCGCCGATGCTTCCGCTGTGAGCGGAAACAGCTATGGCGATCCATCGGAATCAGAGCGACGCCTGCAACCCGAGCTCGAGCGGGCAGGGGCCGTGGAAAAAGCAGTCTCAATCGACAATGAGTTCGAGATCGAGCCCGCCGACGACGGGGACGATGATGCCATCCGCAATCGACGCCTGACCCGGCTCATGCAGGGCATGGCGCGGCAGGTCTCACTCGACCCCGATGATGGAATGGAGCTGTAAGCGCATGACGGCTCGCAAAAGGAAAGTGCAGATCTCCGTTTATCTCGACCAGAGGATCATGGCGATGCTTGGCGACTATGCGGCGCGGCGCGATCAGCCCCAATCCATGATCGCAGAGGCCGCGATCGCCTCGTTCCTCTCGCCGGATGCTGATGAGCGTCGCGAGGCGGCAATTGCCAAACGCCTCGACCAGGTCGATCGGCGCCTGGCACGGCAGGAACGCGATATCGGCATCGCAGTCGAGACCCTGGCCGTGTTCGTCCGCTTCTGGCTCGCGACAACGCCGGCTTTGCCGGAGCCCGCCGCGCAAGCTGCGCGCGCCAAGGCCGCCGACCGGTACGATTCCTTCGTCACGGCCCTGGGCAGGCGCCTGGCGAAGGGACCGAAACTGCTGCACGAGACTTCCGAAGACGTGAATCCCGGTGACGACGTTGCAACGCAGTCTTAGCGTTTGGCATTCGCCCTGCCGCCTCTCGCCAGGGCTGGTGCAGGTATTCAAATGCGAGAGAGGGGTCGTCAGCCGTCGAGCCCGCCGGCTTGCGGGACCTCAAATGATGGCCAGAAGGTCAGCTGCGAACTCGTGCAGGAAACGCTCCGGAACGACGTCAGCCGGCGCTCTTCGAGTGATCTAGTCGCCCCAGGCTTCCCTATCCGTTCCACATCGTCGAGCGGAGAAGAGCCTGCACATGCTCAGGCAGGTCAAGCTCACCACGCGCCTCGATCTCTAGAAGATATCCGGCTTTGGACAAGCGATCGCTTTCCCTGACTGCAGCATAGGCACAGATAGCCAGCAGCGCCGTTTCCTCAGTTCGGCTAGCTCTGTCACGATCCTGGCTGTTGCCGCCCGTTTCGCGGACGGCCTTGCCGAAGGCTGTGTATGCTTTCTTGTGCGCCTCAATCAGCGCTCCCAGCTGGTTGGACGGCTCTCTGTCCCCACGTGGCGGGTCTGCGGCGAGGCCCTTTGTCCCAACAGTCGAGGCCAAGACGGCGCTGCCCGAACGGGTGAGCAGGACGCGGCGGTTGATCGTGGTCGTGGCGAACCTCCTCTTCCATCCGGGCAGGCTAGCTCAGGTCTCCTAAGCACCATGGCACCGTAACACAACGGTTCGCGCATTCATGTCAGGATGGATGACCTCACAGCGGCCTTACAGCCATTATGGTTGAAGCGATCGCGGTTGGTCCGACTTTGTCCAACTGCTTCCAGACCTCGGCCATGCTGCTTCGCCCATCGCACATCGGCACCTGCGATTCCCTAGGACGATCACCGGGTCGTTGCCGAATGAGGCAGGGAGCCCGCCGTTCTCCTGTATTTACACGCCATACTACGACGCGCCGATATACTTGTTGCAGCGGCGCAAAATACCACTCTCTTAATCATCCCCGACCGGGGACCGTCTGAATTGTTCCCGACCGAAACGGGGACAAAATGGCTGCTTCGCACAACGAGACCGAAGGACGAGCGCGCAGCTCGCGTATGCTGCGAACGGCGCTAGGGCCTGCCATCGGCCAATTCCTGGACGATCCCAAAATCGTCGAAGTGATGTTGAATCCGGACGGCCGGATCTGGGTCGATCGGTTCGCGGAAGGCCTGGCCGAGACTGACGAGATGATCTCAGTCGCCGACGGCGAGCGCATTGTGCGACTGGTCGCCCATCATGTCGGCGCGGAAGTGCACGGCCGCTCGCCACGGGTGTCGGCGGAGTTACCAGAAACTGGAGAGCGGTTCGAAGGGCTGCTGCCGCCCGTCGTCGCCGCGCCAGCCTTCGCAATCCGGAAACCTGCCGTCGCCGTCTTCACGCTCGCGAACTACGTGGCGGCAGGCATCATGACGACGGAACAGGCAGCGACCTTGCGCGCCGCCGTCGCCAGCCGTGCCAACATCCTCGTCGCCGGCGGGACATCCACGGGCAAGACGACGCTGACCAACGCCTTGCTCGCCGAGGTCGCGAAAGGATCTGATCGCGTCGTCATCATCGAGGACACGCGCGAACTGCAATGCGCGGCACCCAACCTCGTCGCCATGCGGACCAAGGACGGCGTCGCCACGCTCTCGGATCTGGTCCGCTCCTCGCTGCGCCTGCGGCCCGATCGCATCCCGATCGGCGAAGTCCGCGGCCCGGAGGCTCTCGACCTGCTCAAGGCTTGGGGCACAGGCCACCCCGGCGGCATCGGCACCATCCATGCCGGTTCCGCCCTTGGTGCGCTACGCCGTCTCGAGCAACTCATCCAGGAAGCCGTCATCACCGTACCGCGCGCGCTGATTGCCGAAACCATCGACCTCATCGCGGTGCTCGCCGGACGCGGCTCAGCCCGGCGGCTTGCCGAACTCGCGCGCGTCGAGGGGCTCGGCCCCGACGGCGATTATCGCATCATTCAAGCCGAACCTACCGTCACAGGAGACAATTCATGACCGCCGTCATTTCACGCGCCTACCGCAATGCCGTTGCCGCCGCCACAACCCTGGCCATCAGTGTCATCGTCGCTCCGGCCGCCCATGCGTCTGGCTCATCGATGCCGTGGGAACAGCCACTCGAGAAGATCCTGCAATCAATCGAGGGTCCTGTCTCCAAGATCATAGCCGTCATCATCATCATCGTGACGGGCCTCACGCTTGCCTTCGGCGATACTTCGGGCGGTTTTCGGCGGTTGATCCAGATTGTCTTTGGTTTGTCGATCGCCTTCGCGGCGTCCAGCTTCTTCCTGTCGTTCTTCTCGTTCGGCGGCGGAGCATTGATCTGATGGCAACCGCTTTCGAACAGCTCGACGCAATTCCGGGATGGGCCGTGCCCGTGCACAAGGCGCTAACCGAGCACATTCTGCTCGGGGGCGCACCGCGCTCCATTGCGATCCTGAACGGCACCCTCGCCGGCGCGGTCGGCCTCGGCCTGCGCCTCTGGCTGGTCGGTCTCGTCATCTGGGCGCTTGGCCACGCCACTGCGGTATGGGCCGCCAGACGCGATCCACTCTTTTTCGAAGTTGGCCGCCGGCATCTGCGCATGCCCGGTCACCTGTCGGTTTGAGGACGCCGCGATGATGAATCTTGCCGAATTTCGCCGCAGCGCCAGCCGCCTCGCCGACTATCTACCCTGGGCTGCCCTTGTCGCACCGGGCGTCGTGCTCAACAAGGATGGCAGCTTGCAGCGGACTGCGAAGTTTCGCGGGCCTGATCTCGACTCCGCCGTCGCGGCCGAACTGGTCGCGGTCGCCTCGCGCATCAACAACGCCTTCCGTCGCCTTGGCTCGGGCTGGTGCATCTTCGTCGAGGCTCAACGGCACGAGGCGGCAACCTATCCTGAAAGCCAGTTTCCGGATCCGGCGTCAGGTCTGGTCGACGCTGAGCGTAAGGCCGACTTCGAGGAGGGCGGCATCCATTTCGTGTCGAGCTACTTCCTCACCCTCCTCTATCTGCCGCCTGCCGAGGAAGCAGCGCGCACGGAAGGGTGGCTTTACGAGGGGCGCGAACAGTCCGGCGTGGATCCGCAGGAAGTCCTGCGCGCCTTTGTCGACCGCAGCGAGCGCGTGCTCCAGCTGCTCGATGGCTTCATGCCGGAATGCCATTGGCTCGACGACAGCCAGACGCTGACATATCTGCATTCGACCGTTTCAACGAAGCGTCATCGCGTGCGCATCCCCGAGACTCCGGTCTATCTCGATGCAGTGCTCGCGGACACGCCCCTGACAGGTGGGCTCGAACCACGCCTAGGTGACCAGCATCTTCGGGTGCTGACCATTGTCGGCTTTCCGACTGCGACGACGCCAGGCCTGCTCGACGATCTCAACCGACTGGCTTTTCCCTATCGGTGGACCACACGCGCCATCCTTCTCGACAAGGTCGACGCCGCGAAGCTGCTGACCAAGATCCGGCGGCAATGGTTCGCCAAGCGCAAGAGCATCGCGGCGATCCTGAAGGAGGTGATGACCAACGAGGCGTCCGTGCTTATGGACACGGACGCCTCCAACAAGGCTGCCGACGCCGACATGGCCTTGCAGGAACTCGGCGCCGATATGTCGGGCATGGCCTATGTGACCGCCACCATCGTGGCCTGGGATGCCGATCCGCGAGCAGCCGACGAGAAACTGCGGCTTGCCGAAAAGGTCATCCAGGGTCGCGACTTCACGGCCGTGGTCGAAACTGTCAACGCCGTCGACGCCTGGTTGGGCTCATTGCCTGGACATGCCTATGCCAACGTCCGCCAGCCGCCCCTGTCGACGCTCAATCTCGCCCACATGATTCCCCTCTCTGCCATGTGGGCGGGGCCGGAACGGGACGAGCATTTCGGTGGCCCGCCCTTGCTCTATGGCAAGACCGAAGGCTCGACCCCGTTCCGGTTGTCTCTGCACGTCGGCGACGTCGGCCACACTTTGGTGGTCGGCCCCACCGGCGCCGGCAAGTCCGTGCTGCTCGCGCTGATGGCCTTGCAGTTCCGCCGCTACCCGCAAAGCCAGGTCTTCACCTTCGACTTTGGCGGCTCGATCCGCGCCGCGACACTGGCCATGGGCGGTGACTGGCACGATCTCGGTGGGGGGCTCACCGAAGGCGCGCAGGCCTCCGTCTCCCTGCAGCCGCTCGCCCGCATCCACGATACCTATGAGCGCGCCTGGGCGGCTGACTGGATTGTTGCGATCCTGGCGCGCGAAGCCGTTCCCATTACCCCCGATGCCAAGGAGCATATCTGGACCGCGCTGACATCGCTTGCCTCGGCGCCGATCGCCGAGCGTACCATCACCGGCCTGAGCGTGCTGTTGCAGGCGAGGGCCTTAAAGCAGGCTCTGCGCTCATACTGCATTGGTGGCCCCTATGGCCGACTGCTCGACGCGGAAACCGAACATCTTGGCGCGGCATCCGTCCAGGCGTTCGAAATTGAGGGCCTGATCGGCACGGGAGCCGCGCCAGCCGTGCTGTCCTATCTGTTCCATCGCTTCGGTGACCGCCTCGACGGACGGCCGACGCTGCTCATCATCGACGAAGGTTGGCTGGCGCTCGATGATGAGGGCTTCGCGGGCCAGCTGCGCGAGTGGCTGAAGACGCTGCGCAAGAAGAATGCCAGCGTTGTCTTTGCGACCCAGTCCTTGTCCGATATCGACAATTCGGCAATCGCACCTGCGATCATCGAGAGCTGCCCAACCCGGCTGCTGTTGCCGAACGAGCGCGCGATCGAGCCGCAGATCACGGCCATCTATCGCCGCTTCGGCCTCAACGACCGCCAGATAGAAATCCTGGCACGCGCGACCCCCAAGCGCGACTATTACTGCCAGTCTCGGCGCGGCAACCGCCTCTTCGAACTTGGCCTGTCCGAGATCGGCCTCGCGCTCTGCGCCGCGTCGTCCAAGACGGACCAGGCCCTCATCGCCAGCATCGATGCCGAATACCGTCGCGACGACTTTCTCGCCGCTTGGTTGCGTGCGCGAAACGTTGGCTGGGCCGCCGATCTCATTCCAAACTTCATCCCCGGAGCCGAAAAGGAACCTCGATCATGAACACCTGTCTTTATCGCTCGCGCGCCCTTCTGCTTGCCGCCGTCATGGTTGCGTCGCCGCTGATGGTCGCGCCGTTGGTGGCGACTCCAGCGCATGCCTTGATCGTGTTTGATCCATCGAACTTCACGCAGAATGTGCTGACGGCAGCTAGATCGCTCCAGCAGATCACCAACCAGATCACTTCGTTGCAAAATCAGGCGCAGATGCTGATCAACCAGGGCCGCAACCTCGCAAGCCTACCGTTCTCATCGCTTCAGCAATTGCAGCAGTCGGTGCAGCGCACTCAGCAGCTACTCAACCAGGCGCAGAACATCGCCTTCGACGTCCAGAAGGTCGACCAGATGTTCCAGCAGAAATACGGCAGCGTCTCGCTCTCGGCCTCGGATGAGGCGCTCGTTGCCGATGCGCGCTCGCGCTGGCGCAACACGGTTGGCGGTCTTCAGGATGCGATGCGCGTCCAGGCAGGGGTCGTCGGAAACATCGAGACCAATCGCACGCAAATGGCGGCCCTGGTCAGTTCAAGCCAATCCGCCACAGGAGCGCTGCAGGCGGCGCAAGCCGGCAACCAACTCCTCGCGCTGCAGGCCCAGCAGCTCGCCGACCTCACGGCCGTTGTCGCCGCAAACGGCCGCGCTCAGGCATTGACCGATGCGGAACGTGCCGCGGCCGCCGAACAGGGTCGCGAACAGCGCCGCCGCTTCCTGACCCCAGGCTCCGGCTACCAGGCCGGCAATGCCCAGATGTTCAACCGCTGAGGCTTGGGACCATGGACGGCAAGATTGTGGCGCGCATCGTCGCCGTCATCTTCGTCACGATCGCCGTAACGGCGACCGCGCTGGAGATGACCCGGAAGCAGGAAAGTCCGGTCGGCACGGCAGCTGCCGTGCCGGCTCTGAAAGCGCCGGATCCACTGCGTGAGAGTCTTCGCCACTGCCAGGGGCTCGGGGAGGCTGCCTTGCGTGACAACGATTGCATGCGCTTGTGGGCAGAGCAGCGCGATCGCTTCCTCGGGTTCAAGGCACGATCTGGGAGCTTGACCTCCGAGTCGCTCACGCCGCAGTCGCCAGAGACGACTAAGCCGGAGACGCGATAGGCATGGGCAGCACCGGCATCATCGACCAATTCCTTGGTACTTTCACCCGCTATATCGACAGCGGTTTCGGCCTGCTTGGCGGCGAGGTCGCCTTCATCGCCACCACCTTGATCGTAATCGACGTGACGCTCGCCGCTCTCTTCTGGAGTTGGGGGGCCGATGACGACATCCTGGCGCGCCTCGTCAAGAAGACGCTGTTCGTTGGCGTCTTCGCCTACCTGATTTCCAACTGGAACAGCCTTGCCCGCATCGTCTTCGAAAGTTTTTCCGGTCTCGGCCTCAAGGCGAGCGGTACGGGTTTTTCAACTCAGGATCTGCTGCGCCCTGGCAAGGTCGCGCAAACCGGGCTCGACGCAGGACGACCGTTGCTTGAATCCATCTCCGGTCTGATGGGTTGGGTCTCCTTCTTCGAAAACTTCATTCAGATTGTCTGTCTGCTCTTTGCCTGGGCCCTGGTCCTGCTCGCCTTCTTCATCCTGGCGGTGCAGCTCTTCGTCACCCTGATCGAATTCAAACTTTCGACGCTGGCCGGCTTTGTGCTGATCCCCTTCGGCCTCTTCGGCAAGACAGCCTTCATGGCCGAGCGCGTGCTCGGCAACGTCATCTCGTCGGGCATCAAGGTGCTGGTGCTGGCTGTGGTGATCGGGATCGGCTCGACGCTGTTCGGCGAGTTCACTCAAGGCTTTGGTGGCGAAAACCCCACCATCGATCAGGCCATGGCGATCGTGCTGGCTGCATTGTCGCTTCTCGGTCTCGGCATCTTCGGCCCGGGCATTGCCAACGGCATCGTCTCCGGCGGGCCGCAGCTCGGTGCGGGTGCCGCCGTCGGCACAGGCCTGGCCGCAGGCGGCATGGTGCTTGCCACTGGCGGCGCCGCGGGCCTGGCAGCACGGGGCGGGTCCGCAGCTTTGTCCGCAGGGACCTCGATCGCGCGTGGTGGCTCGCATGTAGGCCTGTCTGGCCAAGGTGGTGCCACAGCTGCCGCTTCCGGCTTGGGCGGCGTGGCAAGCGCAGGTGTTTCGCAAAATGAATCGCCGCTCAGGCGCGCCGCCGCACGTGCCAGTGAATCTGTGCAATCGACCTTTGCCGCTGGTCCACGGTCCGCCACCGTGGGGATCGGTGAAATGGTGACAACGGAGACAGTCGCGGGCAATGCCGAACGCGCAAGCGGCCATTCCGTCTCTCGCGCCGCCGGGCTGGGCGAGCCGGCACACAATACCCCTGACTGGGCCAAACGCATGCAGCGGTCCCAGCGCCTGTCGCACGGCGTCCAGACCGCCGCCCACGCCGTCCGCGCTGGCGATGCCCACGGCAGCGGCAGTTCCGTTTCTCTCTCCGAAGGCAATTGACCCCATGAACATTTTTCGACGGCCGGCCGTCCATTACGGCAAGACACCTCAACCCGAGACCCCGTACCAGAAGGCCGCGCAGGTCTGGGACGAACGCATCGGCGCGGCTCGCGTGCAGGCCAGAAACTGGCGCTATATGGCCTTCGGATCGCTGATCCTATCGGCCGGCATGGCCGCCGCGCTTGTGTCGCAGTTATTGCGAGGGACCGTAGTCCCTTGGGTGGTGCAGGTCGACACGCTCGGACAGGCGCAGGCACTCGCGCCCGCCAATTCGGACTATAAACCAACCGACCCGCAAGTGGCCTGGCATCTCGCTCGCTTCATCGAACAGGTCCGCTCAATCCCGGCCGATCCAATCGTCGTGCGCCAAAACTGGCTGCGCGCTTATGAGTGGACCACTGACGAGGGCGCCGCGGCGCTCAACGAGTATGCCCGCATCAATGACCCCTTCTCGAGGGTCGGCAAGCAGCAAGTCTCGGTCGACGTCTCGTCGGTCATTCGCGCCTCTGCGGATTCCTTTCGCGTCGCCTGGGCGGAGCGCCACTATGAAAACGGCCAGCTCTCCACCACCGAACGATGGACCGCGATCCTGACAACCGTGATCCAGCCGCCTCGCGACGTCGACCGACTTCGGGCAAATCCGCTTGGCATCTACGTCAACGCCATCAACTGGTCGCGGGAGATGAACCAATGAATGGGCCTTCGCATGGTGTCGCAACATGTCCGTCTGGGTGGTCCGCCCTTGTTGCGGTGTTGCTTTCTGGTTCCGTGCTCGGCGGCTGCGCCACACCTCAGAAACCGCCGCAGATCCGCTACGATGCCTCCGTGCCGCCTTTGCCAGCTGCTCCGGTTGCCACTCCCGATGAGAAGCCCAAACCGTTGCACGTTCCACCGGGCTGGGTCCCGGCACATGGTGGCGCGGCCGGGGGCACCCCGGCGGCACGCATCGAGAACGCCAACGCGGCCGCGCGGGTCCAGCCACGGCGAGAAGGCTATTACAACGCCATTCAGATATACCCCTGGAGTGACGGAGCACTTTATCAGGTCTATGCCGCCCCCGGACAGATAACGGACATTGCGCTCGAGCCTGGCGAAAGCCTGACTGGTGAAGGTCCGATCGCGGCTGGCGACACCGCGCGCTGGATCATCGGCGACACTGAAAGCGGAGCGGGGGTCACCCGGCGCGTTCATGTGCTGGTCAAGCCTTCGCGCGCAGACATCAGCACCAATCTCGTCATCACCACCGACCGGCGTAGCTACATGATCGAGCTGCGATCGGGCGAGAAGCCGTATATGCCCGCCGTGGCCTGGGCCTATCCCGCGCCGCCGGCCGGACAATCGCGGCCGATCCCCGCGACGCCGGTTATTCCCGACGTTAGGGCACGCAATTACCGCTACGGCCTTACAGGCGACACGCCGCCTTGGAGGCCGGTCAGCGTCTATGACGACGGCAGGCGCGTCTATGTCGAGTTTCCACGCGGGATCGTGCAAGGCGAGATGCCGCCCATCTTCGTCATCGGCCCGGACGGTGAGGCTGAGATCGCCAACAGCCGCGTCTACCAGAACACGCTGATCGTCGACCGTCTCTTCGGCGCGGCCGAATTGCGGCTTGGCAGCGGCAAGCGGCAGCAGACCGTCAGGCTCGTCCGCACCGACGGGACCAGGAGGGTAACTAGGACGTCAAGCGTCAGTCCAACGCCGAGCGACACAAGCGCACTCCGGCAAAGGGGAGGAGAGGAGTCATGAACGAGAACGAACCCGGTGCTGCACCGATGCAGCTTCGCGCTGAGCCGCCGCGCGTTACCCGCCTGTCACGCAAGGTGCTCGCGGGCATCAGCCTGGTCGGATCGCTTGGCCTCGGCGGCGCGCTGATCTACGCGCTTCAGACGAGTGAAACAGACCCGCATGGCGACGAGCTCTACTCGACTTCCAACAGGCAGCCCGCCGACGGACTGGCCAGCCTGCCGCACGACTACACCGGCCCCGTTCTTGGGCCGCCTTTGCCTGGTGATCTTGGTCGGCCGATGCTCGATGCCCAGAACCAGGGGCAGCCGGTGGTGCCACCGACCATCGCACCCGCCACGGTCGACGAGGCTGAGCAACGTCGGCGGGCAGAGGACGAGGCTGCCCGAACGTCCCGTGTTTTCTTCCAGACAGATCGGGCGGCCTCGGCGGTGGCCGAAACGCTTGGAGGAGCAGGTTCCCAAAACATGGCTGGCCCTGACATTGCCGATCAGCCCGGCCAGTCGGCTGCGCAGGATCGTCAGCTGGCCTTCCTCAATGCGGCCGCCGATCGGCGCACCGTAGCGCCGGATCATGTCATGCCTCCCGCGTCGCCCTTTGTGCTTCAGGCCGGGGCCGTCATCCCCGCCGCACTCATAACCGGCATCCGCTCCGATCTGCCCGGTCAGATCACCGCGCAGGTGACGGAGAGCATCTATGACAGTCCGACCGGAAGGACGCTTTTGATTCCACAAGGCACGCGGGTCATTGGCCAGTACGACAATGGGATCGGCTTCGGCCAGCGCCGTGTGCTGCTGGTCTGGAGTAGACTGATCTTTCCAAACGGCCGCTCCATCGTTCTTGAGCGACAGCCTGGTGCTGATGCCCAAGGCTATGCCGGCCTTGAGGACGGCGTCGACTACCATTGGGCTGAATTGTTTAAGGCGGCTGCACTCACAACTATTCTGAGTGTCGGCGCGGAGACAGGGTCCTCTGGCCAGGAGAGCGACATCGTGCGGGCTCTTCGCAGCGGTGCCTCCGACAGCCTCAGCCAGGTCGGCCAACAAATCGTTCAGCGCCAGCTCAATGTCGCACCGACGCTGACAATAAGGCCGGGCTTTACCGTGCGCGTGGTCGTCACCCGCGATCTCGTTCTCGAACCCTATGGAGGTTGAGATGGCCAAGCTGAAACTCGGGCCGATTGCCGATGACAAGCCGGTTAAGGTCACGCTCGAATTGCCGGCGCGACTGCATCGCGACCTGTCCAGATATGCCGAGATACTCGGGCATGAATCGGGTCAGGCATTGGCCGACCCTCTGCGCCTGATCGTGCCAATGCTTGAGCGTTTCATTGCGACGGATCGAGGCTTTGCCAGGGCGAAGCAGGAGCGCAAGACCTGAATCCGGCTAAGACGCAAAGCAGGGGATCGCCTACATCAGCGGGGCCACTGTTTCCGGAACAGAGGCTGAAGTTGTTTTTGAACGCGACGCCGCTTCGGAAGACATCGCGGCAAAGACTGAGATGATCGCTTCAAGCGAAACATTCAATGCGTTGGTGAACGTCCTGCCCTTCTGCCAGATCGCAACGTAGTGATAGATGGCGGACGGCTCGACCGGTTTTACGCCCAGGCGAAACGCCGCATACTCGCGCGCTATGATCTCGTTGGTTATGGAGATACCAAGGCCCGCCGAAACATACCCCGCTTCGTGACCGTTGCAGTCGAATTCCACCAGTATGTCTGGTTCGACGCCGGCGAAACGCAAGGCATTGAAGTTCATTTGATGGGCGGCGAATTGCGGATCGATATCGACCATCGTCTCGCCTGCAAGGTCCTGGGCCTCGATGCGCGCCTGCCTTGCGAAACGATGATCGGGATGAAAGATGCATACGTTGCGTGCCGAGCCCAGCGGCGCCCATTCAAACAGGCGCGGATCAAGGGGCAGCCTTGAGATCCCGAGATCCGCCCGCCCGGCAAGTATGTGCTCCCCGATCTGATCGTAGCTTCCCGAAATCGATCGGACATTGGACGCGGTCTGCGAGTGAATGATCGCCACAACTTTGGGCAGGGTCACGAAACCGAAGACGGAGGGCGCGGCAATGGCAATCCGCTGCTTTTCATCGTTCTTCATCGCGAAGATCGACGATTCCAGTCGATCCAGGGACGTTATAGCGAGCTCGACGTTCCGCAGCAGTTCCCAGGCTTCCTGCAACGGAACGATGCGGTTCGAGGACCTTTTGAAGAGTGTGATGCCAAGTGTTGTCGCGAGCTGCTTCACATGCTGGCTGATCGCAGGCTGGCTTATCCCGAGGGCCATCGCCGCCCGTCTTGTCGAACCGGTCCGCAGCACCTCCCGGAAGACCTGCAACTGCCGGAGCTTCAGGCCGCCTTGCAGCAACTCCATCCTTTGCATTCCTTTTCCGACCGCGTGCTGGAGCCAAAGCGTGGGTGATTGCCGGCCGTAGGGATCAAACCGGCTAGCTCCAGGCTAGGCATCAGCTTGAACCTAACCCGATCATATAAGAATTAGTTATAGAGTAAATTATAAAAATGATAGATTGATCTGGATATATTGGAGTTTATGATATGCCAAAATCGCAAACTAACTTGAAATTACTGCTCGAGTAACCCGCAACCGTAGGTAAATATTTTAGATAGCAGCGCTGAACAAGCGACGATCTGCTTGAATTGCGAGCCGAAAAAGGGGCGTCATGAACGGTTTTACTGCTCAGTTTCTTTTCGCATTCACGGTGACGCTGAGCCTTGCGCTTATCAGCGGGTCTGTCGGTACAGTATTCGGGCTGTTGCTGGCCATTTCGAAAGGCTCGGCCTCGCCACGGCTAGGAAGGGTTGTGACGGCTTACACGACGGTGGTTCGTGGCGTGCCAGAACTTGTCATTATCCTGCTCATCTACTTTGGAGGCACCACGCTCGCCAGCATGGTCGTCGGCCGCTATGTGGAGGTGAATGCGTTCACCGCAGGGGTGATCGCGCTCTCGGTCGTGTTCAGCGGTTATGCGACGGAAGTGTTCCGGGGTGCGATTGCCGCCGTGCCCGCGGGCCAGACAGAGGCGGCGAAGGCGCTTGGGCTGAATGCCTGGCAGCGTTGGGCCTTCATCATCGGTCCGCAAATGGCGCGGCTGGCGCTGTCGGCATATGGGAATCTGTGGATCTCGCTTTTCAAAGATACCGCTCTGGTGTCCATTGTCGGCCTGACCGACATCATGCGCGTTGCCTTTGTCGGTGCGGGGTCCCTGCGTGCGCCGTTGACCTTCTATCTCGCGGCCTCAGCGCTTTATCTCAGCCTCACAACAGTGACGCTGGTGTCGATCCGGTTCGCGGAACGGCGTTACCCCGCTTTCGGTCGCTAGGGGAACTGCAGTGAACCTCCAGTTGATGCTTGAGGCGGTGGTGGTGCTCTCCTCAGGCGTGGCGCTCACCTTGATGCTGACCGCACTGTCGCTGATTGCGGGATTTCTACTGTCGGTGCCGCTGGCGTTCATCCGCGCCTTCGCCCGTCCCAGCCTGTCGCTCGCGGTCTTGGCCTACACCTATGTCTTTCGCGGCACACCCATGCTCGTTCAACTCTTCCTGCTCTATTATGGCCTCAGCCAGTTCGAGGCGGTCCGTGCCAGCGTCTTTTGGGTGATCCTGCGGGACCCTTTCTGGTGCGCCCTGCTGACATTTTCGCTGAACAGCGCGGCGCACACCACCGAGATCCTGTGTCGAGGTCTGCAGTCCGTGCCGCAGGGTCTCACCGAGGCCGCGGCGGCTCTCGGCCTAAAACGGCTGCAAACTGCCCGCCTTGTCACCTTTCCGATCGCGTTCAGGATTTCGCTTCCCGCTTACGGGAACGAAGTCGTGGGGATGATCAAGGGGTCGTCTCTCGCAAGCACCGTGACGCTTCTCGAGATCACCGGCATGGCGAGACAGATGGTTTCGGCTACCTTTGCCCCCTTCGAAATCTTCATCGTCGCCGGCGCGATCTACCTGTCGCTCACCTCGGTTGCCGTGAAAGCAACTCAATTGCTGGAACGGTGGCTTTCGACTGACGGTCCGCCTGGCGCACGACGCAGGCGGCGACCAAAGCCAGCGCTGTGCGAACCCGAGATCACGATACCCACGCCGTGACCGTGCAGCTTTCGCTGCATTCCCACCAACCAAAACGAAAGAGGTGCCTTATGCGCATACCCTTTGCCATGGCTGTTTTGCTCGCATCATTTATATCAATCTTCCCTGTCCGGGCCGAGGGCGAGCGCGCGCTATCGATCGCCACCGAAGGCGCTTCGCCGCCATGGGACGGAACCGATGCCAATGGCGAGCTCTATGGCTACGACGTCGATGTCGGACGCGAGCTGTGTCGCCGCATCGACATCAAATGCAGCTTTGTTGCGCAGGACTGGGACGGCATAATTCCGGCCCTGGTCGTCGGCAAGTTCGACGTCATCATGTCGGGCATGGCGATCACCGAGAAGCGCAAGCAGTCGATCGCATTTTCAGTCCCCTACGCCGGCGGCTTCAACCAGTTCGTCGTGCGCAAGGAACTGGGGCTCGACGCCGGCGACACCAAGCAGAGGGTCAACCTCTCGACAGTCGGGGAAAAGGAAAAAGCGGCCATCGAGCACGTTAGAACGACACTGAGCGGCAAGGCCATCGGGGTCCTGCGTTCGTCGAACTCGGAGGCTGTCTTGAAGGATCTCTTCGGCGATGTCGTGACCATCCGTAGCTACGACAGCCTGGACAATCTGAAGCTTGACCTAGCCGCCGGACGTGTTGACGGCGGGCTTGCCGACTTTTTCACATGGCGGGATTTCCTGGAGACCCCGGCTGGGTCAATAGCGGAGTTCTTCGGCCCGGAACTGAAGGGCGGCCTCTGGGGTCCGGGCGTAGGCGCGGGCATGCGCAAAGACGATACCGAGTTGCTCACCAAGTTCAACGCCGCCATCGACGCGGCCACCAAGGATGGGACGCTCACGGCGCTGAGTATCAAATGGTTCAAGACCGACATCGCACCGGCCGTTGCGAAATAGCTGCGCCACCGGCTTCGACATCGTGTGGCGCTGGCCGCGTGCCGGCGCCGAAATCCCAAATCCAAAAGGCGAGCTCCATGAAAGACCATTTTTGCGCGGTTGTGACCGGCCAATCCCTGATCACGCACGACATCCGCAATATCCAGGACGAACGGTTCGCCGAAATTGTCCGCTTCCTGGGGCAGGGCGACCTCGTCTTCACGAACTTCGAGTCGACGATCCTCGGAAAGCATGGTGGTTGGCCGACCAAGGGCAAGTATTTCGGCTATTCCGGGGCCGAGGTGCTGGATGCGTTGCAGGCAATCGGCTTCAACGCGCTTGCGCTGGCAAACAACCACGCTTTCGATCTCGGCCCAAACGGGGTGTTGAATACCCTGGACGAAGTCGAAGCGCGCGGGTTCCTGCATGCAGGGATTGGGACGGACGAGGCGGACGCGGCCAGACCGGGCCGCCGCCGGCTTGGGGCGCGCGAGGTCGCGCTTCTTGCCCTTGATGCAGGCCCAGGCCCGACCAACATGTATGCGGAGAACGCTACGGCTTTTCGTCCGGCGCGAGCTGGCGTCAACCGGCTTGTAACCACTCGAAAATTTGGGGTGCCGGACGGGCATTTTCGCAGACTGGCAAGGCTTGGAGAGCATCTGCAAAGCTCCCCCTTCGAACTCGCCAATCATGCGCAACCGGACGATCCGCCGGACGTCGTGAGCGGCAAGGAGATCAATTTCTACGGCACGGTGTTTGCGCAAGCTGCAAGCTTCGGTCGCATCGTCGAAGTCGACTCACAGAGCGCGACCATCCATTTGTCCGCTATCCGGCAGGCAGCGGCGCGAGGCGATTTCGTTGTCGCCTATCTGCACCATCACCATTGGGAACCAGGTTGGCAGGACGTGCCGCGATGGGTGCGGACCTTTGCCCGGTCCTGCATCGACGCCGGCGCCGACCTCTTCGTCAGCCACGGCGCTCCCGTGCTTCAAGCGCTGGAGATCTACGATGGCTCGCCGATCTTCTATGGCCTTGGCAACTTCTTTTTCCACGTGCACCCCGACGAAGACGAATGGGATCCGCCGGAAGTCTGGCAAAGCATCGTCGCCGCATGCCGCTATGACGTGAGCGGAGGCCTTGAAGGAGTGGATCTTCTGCCTGTCATCATCGGCGCGGACGCTCAGTCAATCGGATCGGCAACGGGCAGGTTGGTTCCCACGGTCGCGACCGGGAATGTGGCGCGAGATATTCTTGAGGGGTTTGCAACTCGTTCGCGGCTTTTCGGTAGTGATATCGCGGTCTCCGGATCGACCGGCCGCATCACTCTGCCCGTCGCGCGAAAATACGGCTGACGAGTTCTATTGATTGTCAGGCCGTCTTGCGCTCGGCCCGCGAGTAATCGTCGGCCGTTTCGTTTTTCGCGTCGTCCAATGCCAACTCGTCCCCTAATGCGGCGATGAGGGCTGAGATGCGGCCACGCACTCTGGGAGGAAGTTTCATCAGCCCTTCAATCAGGCGCCGGCCTTCCGCGCTGGCGATGAAGTTCAGCCGTTCATCCACGGGCAGGGGCTTCGCTTCCTCGCTTTTCTGGCCGTTACCCGGCAGGCCCTCGAAGAAGCGACTTACGGGGACGCCCAATGTGCTGGCGATCTCGTAGAGCATCGATGCGCTGACGCGGTTCCTGGCGTTCTCGTATTTCTGGAGCTGTTGAAAGCTGATGCCTATCGCCCGGGCAAGTTGGCCCTGCGAGACGTCCGACTGAACGCGGACCGTTGCGATCTGTTTACCGACATGCTGATCGGCGTGATGAGGACCACTCGCCTTCTTTGGTCTCGATCCAGTCTGAACGAGGATGGAGCGTTGCAGTTTCAACGATGCCTCCCGATGCTCCTCTGCTAACCCTATAAGGACTTGTCGCATCGCGCGGCTGGAGCTGCTGTCGACGCCACCTGAACGCCTAGTCGCTATTTAATATACCTTATAAGGTTCAAAATAACCCTATATGTGGCAAAGAAAATCGGCCTGCCGATTGTGGACTCATGGTCAGTCCACGACAGATTCGAGCCGCACGAGCTTTGCTTGGTTGGTCGCAGCAGGAGCTCGCTGACAAGGCAATTGTGTCGCTGAATGCGCTCACCCGATTGGAAAATGGCAAGGTCGATTCCCGGATCAGTACTTTGCAGGCCATCGAGGCGGCGCTGACAAAAGCGGGCGTCGAATTCTTATCTGCTGGTCAGAGGGGCGAGGGTGTGCGGCTCATCGATCCTCACGCTTGAATGTCCAGTTAGCGAGCTCGTCACGAACGCGTTGAATGAGCCGTTGCCGCAATCGACTTGCGGCTGATTTGGGTCACGTAAGCGGTCTATCTGCTTTTGGCGACATCATTATCGGAAGCAGCCGTTCGGCCCGCGCTTATTCCCAAGGCTAATTGGCCTTAAGCTGGATAGCTGCTGTTGAGCGTAAATGGACACGAAAGTCACTCGGCAGCCATTCCTCCAGGTCCTGGTTGAGGGAACTTGGTCGAACCTGGATCAGCATCTGGGTGCCCTCAGGGAGGAACTGGCCGAACTGCAAGATCAGGCCATTCCCGACCGTATCGCTCCGTTGTGCCGGGCAAATCGAAGATATCAATTCTCGTATCTTCCCCAGGGTCATTGTCGGCCATGTTTCCTCCCGGAGCTGGGTGCCGGTGATCAAGCCACATTATCGCCTGTCGCGTCTAGCAATGCCAAGACATCTGACCTTCGACCACACCAACGAAGACGGATCGACCCCTGCGAGTTCCGGCCCTTCGGCGCGGTCAGGCTAGTGGAGCAGTACAGGGCGCCGAAACGCAAGAAGCCCTACGGGACAAGCGACAGGCGCGCTCCACGAACGAGCGCGCGACAGCTTGGTGTCCCCTCATTTGCAAGGCGCTTTCACCGGCGGTTATCTGGCTGACACGAATATATGCCTGACAGGCCGGCAAGCTATTTGGTGGTTCGACGCAGCGCGCGGATAAAGACTATAAAGGCGCCAAAAGCAAACCCGCCCTGGGGCAACAACCGCACACCAGTTGTTGCCAAGAATTCCGCCTCCAGCGGGTCTGTTGGACCAAGCGGGCCGCCCTCAATATGCGCCCCCTCAGGGGGAGGTTGCCTCGCAGTCTTAAGCTCTGCAACTCGCGCGCCCAATTGGCTTAGCCGCGCTCGCAATTCGTTTTCGGTGAGATCTGTCCCCATTCATGAATTATCGCACCACTCAGGATCGGGCGCTAGGCGCTCCCCAGCCGTAGGGTGCCGGTCATCGACGTCCATTGACTGCCGAGCCGCCATGCGAGCCCGACCCTCGGTGGAGAGACTTGCTGCGTTAAGATGAACCGCCGCGCCGGTGGGTGTTACGGCAGTAAAAAAAGTCCCGCCGCACATGCCCCATGACGGCGGGATCCGATCAAATGGCTTCCACCAGGCTGGGGGGATGCGGGGGGTGGGCTTGCCCGGTTGCGCGCGGACCGTCAGAGACCATAGGCGCATCGGATGCAGCGCGTCCACCAATTGACGGTTGGATAGAACCTAGTTCAGCGCCGGCGGCTTGCCGCGTCTGAAACCTTCAGCGCCGCCGCGACGCCCATCATCACTGATTGCTCGGGGTGATCGAGAACGCGCAAGGTGCCCGCCTCGTCGCCACCCACGCCGCAGATCCGTAGGATCTGATAGTCGCCTTAAAAAGGCTCCGTGTCGCCATTCGCGAAGAAGTCGTATTCGGGGAAACACCTTTTCAGGAAGGCCTCGACTTCGCGCAAGGCCGGTTCGGACCGATGTCCCAACGGTGGCAGGATGATGAAGCTGTCGACCTCATCGCCTGCCGGCATGCCCGAAATATCGATGCCAGAATGCATCCGAGACCCCCCGGGAATGGATGTTCCATTTTCGTTAGATGATCACATAGCCAAGTCAAGCCACGGCGAAGGCAAAATCGCCGCACCTTTCGGCGCGTCAATACCTACTTCTTGGGGTGGAATTTCCCGGGCCGTCTGGCAGGCTCGCCAATAGGCGTCATTTGAGTTCAGAATCGCCCCTAGGGGGCTTGTTCGGCCTCGACCGCATCCGGAAGCGGGGCATTGAATTCGCGGGGATGCGCGTTCACAGTGTCACCTCTTGAAAAGAATTCGTGTCGCCGCAGTCGCGACGCGGCAAATTTTTGAAACCGAGGCCGGATTGCCGGCCCAAGAGCCAAGGAGGTCACTATGCTCGCGAAGCCGTTCGAACAGCCCGTCCGTGTATGGGTGGGGCTTGGTTTTCCACGGCAACTCAATACGGTCGTCGACGCCTATCAGTTCGCATCGGAATGGTGCGGAAACAGCCCAGAGCAGAAAGCCGCGATTCGCGCATGTAAGGCTGCCCTCACCGGTGACGTCGACGCCGAGACGGCGCGCGGCGTGTTTGTCGCCTTCGCGCGAAAGAAAGATATCCTTGTTGAGCATGGAGTCATCCCGCCCGTAAGCACCAAGGCGCGACCGACACACGTCTGATTGGGTATAGAGACTGCGGAGGTCGCAGTCATTCTGCGGCCTCCCTGAACTCAAGCTCGTCGGTCGGCAACCAACATCTTCTTCACGCCACCCTCGCAATGGATTGGCCTCACGCCGTCAGCCATCAGTTGCTTGCATCGGATGAACGCAAAAAGTCCGCTGCACCCTTATTAGCTAGACTGAATGGTATGTGATTTCGCGGGGCTGCTTGCACATTCGTGCGGGCTGTATGGATTGATTAGAACGGTAATTTGCGATCCCGCCTTGGCCGTGCACACAGGCACTAACCAGGGGCTGGTTTCGACACGGTAGACGGTGCCATCAAATTCGTATTTCAGCAGGTAGCGATCGGGGCCGTCACCGCCTTCAACACGATCCAAAACTTCAGCGGCGCACGGCACCCAGTCTTTTGTATGCTTACGCAGCCATCTGCTTTGAATGAACACAAACGCAAAGAATATTCCCCCGCAAATCAGGCAACCTACCAAAAAGCTTGGATCGAAGTTGCTCACTTTGGCTTGTGCCGCGTTTTCAAATCAAAGCGGTATGCGGAAAAGGCGAGCAGCGCTGGAAGACCGATTCCTGCAACAACAATCAGCGCGACGGGGCCAAACCACCGGTAGGCCAGAACCCCAACGAAGCTGAGGGTCATGGTTCCAATGAAATCACTAACAGGCACGGGCGTCATGGCCGATTTGCTGCAGAGTTTTAGTCGGCGGTCGAGGACGCCGCCAAGGATACATAGAGAGACGGTGTCCAAGGCGCTACTTGGGAAGCACTCAGTTCAGCGACCTGTGCGGCCATTTACCATTCCTTCACGTTATACGCACGTTCATACACGGACATATTGGCGTAGCTCCTACGTGCCCAAAGCCCCGGCGCATCGACCAGCACCGGGCTTTTGGGGGTTAACGAATGGTCCGCACCGCTGAGAGGATCAATTCGTCCAGATCGTACACTGAACTACTTGACCGGTTGGCTTGTCACGAACCCTTTTCGAAAACACGCGATGAAGGCCGATTGCACGTGCCCGAGGCTCATTCGACGCAACATACTCGGGACGCCCAACATACCAGCGCCAGATTGAACTCGCTCCGGCACGCTTCCAGGTAAATTTCGCTAAGTTGACCGGGCCATTGCGGCTGTATCGGCAGTCGATGGTCGCGGGCATTAATCCCTTCTTCTCCATCGCCCTGGTGACCCTAGAGGCACTGTGCTCGGTGAGCCAGCCGGCCTTTTCGCTGGTCGAAGCTGCAGTGCATTCTGCCAGGGATATGCTCAAGGTCAAAAGCCCCACGGCCAATGCGGTTCCTGCGGCTGATCGCCAAGTGCCAACCTGATTCTGTTTCATGCCCGTCCCCACAACTGAAAGTAGTTCAGGCTAGATGGGGAGACGGCGCGAGACAAGGGAGCGCGCCTCTTTCTCGGTTCGGCCGATCGCCTCTAGTAAGAAGCACGGGCCAACCGCATCGCCTTCAACGCCAAATCGTAGGTGATGGGCTTATCGCGCAGCCATGGGCCGAACTCGCCATGAGGCAGTGACGTCTTGGCAGCGAGCATCTTCTTCCGAGCGCGATCAGTTCCTCCCGGCGGCGCTGGCGCTTGGTGAAGCCGTGGCGGCTCAGACGGCGGATGGAGCCGATGGCGCGGATATGGCCTTCTTTCGGCTAACAGGTCTTGGGGATGATCTCGACGTCGAAACTCGCCACAGAGGACGTTGACTGCAGATCCGCAGGCTCCGGCCTTCTCGCGCAAAGCATCCGGCGGCACATGTCGGGGAGATGCCAGGTCACGTTGAATTTTCAAGCTCTGCGGCGGATGCTCGGATTTCACCCATGGCTTTGATAACAGCGTCCAACTCGCCGATGTCCATCGGGCAATATTGGTAGTTGCCGGGGGCGATCAGTGCCAAGACCACATACGGCCCTTCGCGTTCCGTCTTGAGTCGGAGTGAACCTTCACATTACCGATGCTGGCGATATCAGTATCGATTTGTCGGACGATCCTCCCGAAAGTTGCTCGCTTTATGGAACGAAAAGCTTTTTTGAAGAACATTTTTGGTGGACCTGTGTGTGGAGCGCTTCTTGCAGGGCCGCGAACGGGTGTGTCTTCGCTTCGAAGCTAGCGCCACTCGCCACCATCGAGGTGAATGTTCACTGGACCGTTCTTGACGCCCGGCGGCCAACACTTCCGGATCGACAGAGAGAGCCCGTCGGCGACGCTCTTGGCGACCTCAGAACGTGGACTGTAGGATGTGACGGTAATCGTCTCCAGCTTGCCGGCATTGCTTAGCACCACCTGAAAATCAGCTTTGAATCCCGGAATATCCGGGGTGGCCGCCGGCAATACCAAACATTTTGAGATTTGCCGTTCGAGCCGGCTCGTTTCACCTGCACGAGCGGTGACGGCGCAGATGATCAAAGCCAACGTCAAGAAAGCCCGCATTCTCGTCCCCTCAGGTTGGTCGAAGTTAACGGGAACAATCGGGGTGCGCAAACTTGTCGTGCAAAGCGGGCGAGGCAGCGATTGCCGTCCTTATCGCTATATCCCCGGCTCCATACGAGATCATAAACGCAAAATTCCCGCCCCACATGCCAGGACGGCGGGACCGATCGAGCGCGATGCAGGGTTGGGCTTGCCCGGTGCGCGCGGACCGCCCGGGAACCTTAGGCGATTACCGGCAATGCGTCCACCAACCCACTATCCGCCCGCGGCGTCGGTGTATCAGGCTCCAGCACCAGTATACCAGGAGCCGGCGCCAACCTATCGAACGCCGACTGTCACTCAGCCGGCTCCGGCGCCGCTGGTCGTCCTGCCTGGGACCGCGGCCAGGTTCAAGGAGATCGTCCTGCAGGTTCAGTTCGCCATGCTGGCGTTCGGTTACTACAATGGCGAATTGGACGGAAAAATGAGCCCTGAGATGCGATCCGGGCTCGTGAAAATGCAGTCAGACTACAATCTGAAGGTGACCGGCACCATTACGCCTGAGACGCTGAATGCGTTGCGCATCACAGCGGACTAGCGCCGCAAAAGTGACACATGTGAGCAAGCAAGAGTCAATTCAAGCAAAGGCCCATTCCGCATCGGTAGGCGCCACCATTCCTTGCCGTAGCCGCCTGTCAAGTTCCTGCCACGACGGGTCCGTTACGAAGCTGGTCATGCTTCCACATGCCTCAGCGAAGGGAGTATCGCCGAAGCGGTCGAGGAGGCCGCTTGTCACGCCGGTTTCGCCAACCAGGAACTGCTTGAAGGGATCGTCATCGCACTCGATGACTCGATGTCCCCAGGCTCCCGGTACGTCGTCGCCTGCCAGAGCCCGCCGAAGATCCTCATCCACGCCTGCGTCCTCAAGCGCCCTGCAGATGATGTAGCGCATCAAGGGGTAGTAGAGCGGCTGATAACTGCCTCCCAGCGCTCGCACGCCAGGCAGGATCGACAGAACCAGAAATATCAGCAGAAGATTGGGGATGAGGCTGCGGTCTGCCAGCCGTTCGAGAATGTCGGGCACCGTGAAGCGGGCCACCTTCATTCCGGTGGCGGGCTGGACGAGGTCTCCGCCGACCAACCGCAGCGGCAGGCGTTTGCCGTTTTCGTAGAACCAGAAAAAATCGGTACCACGTGCTAGCCAGCCGCTCCATGGACCGGCGGCCAGCCCATCGAGACCAGCAAGGATGTTGGATGCGATTTTGGGGTGTTCCAGCAGCCTTGTCCGTAGCCAGGAGCCTGCGTCTGAAAGATGGTCCGCCACCAAATCGGCAACATCCTCATCGTCGATCTGCAGGAAGGCAAAGCTGCTTCCAAACAGTTTCGGCCAGAGCATCAGGTTGGCTGCCTTGATGGCATGCGCCGGCCGCTCGAACGGCGTCCGTGGCAGAAGGCCGCGAAGCTGAGTGAGGGCGTCTCCCTCGGCGTTCGGCTCCGTCGGCATCAGCTCAAACCGGTAGGATCCCGGCCCGGTCAGGAGGCTGTATCCAATCATCCGGCTTCGGCTGAGACCGAAGACGTTCGTCGGCACTCCGTCAACGTTGAACCAGCCTGGCCCTTTGCGCGGCCTCTCAACGAGGCTTACCGTTGAGACGGCATAGGAAACGTAGGTCGAGCAAGCCTGCGCCGAGAGGCCCAGCAGGCTGAAGATATGTGTGTAATAGGCTTCTGGCTCCAGGAGCAGAAACAAATGTGGACCGGTCTGCAACACGCGGCGTTTTTCGAACTCCCCGCAGATTTGTGCGACGGCTTCGATCGACAGTCCGTTCCGCTCTCCAGCGTTCCTGATCGTGCCCAGCAGTTTGGCAAGCGAGCGGCTGCGAACTTCCGGTTCAGACTTCAGAGCTGGCGCCTTGAACACGCGAGACGCATAGTCCCGGACCGGGCGGGAATAATGGGATCGCATCCACGGGTAGAGCGCGGCGAACGCACCGAGCACGGCCTGCTTGGCGTCTGCGTCTGCTGCTAGCTCGTCCACCTCACGATTCACCCTTTCGCTGCGCGATGCCGAGGCTCAATGCGGGAATGCTGATAAGGAGCGCCACTCCGAAACTGAAGAAGATCGTTGAAGGAGAGACATTGCCGCCCAAACCGGTAATGATGCTGAACATAAGCAAGCCAAGCGCGACGGCGAGACTGTGCATGGCGCCTTTTGCCCTGCCCAACACATTATTGGGGACAGACGACTGCAATGTGACTTCAATGCTCACGCGGCCCAGATTGTAGAGACACCCGAGCATGGTGAAGCAAATAAGTGTCCACGGTGCGCGCAGAGCTATCAACGACATCAGCGCGAGCGCGGTTGAGCCCAAAAGCATGAGATGAAGTATAGGAGCACTTATCCCTCGTGTCAGCCTGATGAGAAGAACTGCGCCGATCAGGGAACCTGCCGACCATGCCGCCTCTAGGTGACCAAAATCCGCCGCAGTCCCCCTCTGCTCTTCGAACACGAAGCTCGATGCCATTGCCGTGACGAGCACCCCGCCTCCATAGAGAAGCGCGTAGGCGGCAAAGAGACGACACAGGTCGTTATCGACGTTTAGCGCCAGACCTCTGGTCACCGTGGCGCGCTGCGGCGCCGAGCTTGGCGGCACGGTGGAGAGCGAACTCGCCGAAACCAGGAAGAACAAGGCAAGTACGGCGAAAGCCGGGGCAGGGGGATGCCCGTCCAGCAAGGGTCCGGCAAGCAATGCGGCTCCGAGACTGCCGAACTGCATGATGAAAAAGACGGCGGAATTTGTGTTCACAAGATCGGTGCCACGCGCCAGGAGCGGGATCATGGCCTGCGAAGCAGTCAGCGCGATCCGGTCGCAAAATGCAAAGGCGACGGCCGACAGGCAAAGGGTTACAAACACGTCCAGGTAGGAAAGCGCGCAAGCTGTGCCGAGCACGATGGCAAAGCGGCCAAGGTCCGCCGCAATGGTCAGCTGCCGTCGGTCGAAGCGATCCGAAGCCAGGCCCGCCAGAGGGCTCGCGACGAATTCCGCGACACTGACGATCGCCAGCAGTATCGCAACGCCTGCGCTGCCCCGGCCGGCTTCGACGAGTGCCCAGGCGGAAGCGATGTAATAGCCGTTGCGTCCGACAGCAGCCGAGAAGGTACTGGCCAGAAACCCAAGCATTACCCGTGTCTGGGTGCCCGGTCTTTTATCGCTGGCAATTCGAATTGCATCTGACACGGGCGGTCCATCCAATGGCCCCTCGTCATAGCCTTTTCGGGGAATCCCGCTTAACAATCATGCTCGGTTTTTCAGATAGTTGCTCAAAAGAGCGGAGGTGTTGATTCAAATCCTGCACCGGCGTCGAAAATCGATCGGACTGAGGCCGAAGGCCCGCTTGAAAGCGATCGTGAAATGGCTTGAGCTGCCGAACCCGCATTCCAGCGCGATCTCTGTCGCGGACATGTTGGTCGATCGCAGCATCTCGGCTGAGCGGTCCAGACGACGCTGTGCGATGAACGCATGGGGCGTCAGGCCCGTCGACTGCTTGAAGGCCCTGCTGAAATGAAACCGGCTCACCCCGACCTCTTTTGCCAGGGCAGCCAGAGACGGTATTTCGTCCGGCGAGGATTCGATCATCGCGATGGCACGTCTGAGATCGAAGGACGACAAGCCGCCTTTTGCCGGCTCATGATGGCTGCCGTTCAGCCTGACCATTTGAACGAGCAGTTGCATGGCCTGGCTCTCAACCATTGTCACGCTGATCCGGTCGGGCTGCTTAAGTTCGATGACGATCCGCTGCAAGGCCATCTCGACGGTGGTGTCGCGAAATCCGATCGAAGGGGGCAGATCGCCAGAACGATGGCACGCCATGCCCCCCAACGCTTCGTCAGCGAACCCCTTCTCAATGGATACCAGCAAGTAGGCGGCTGTCGGATCTCCCTCGTCCCACCCCGTCCAATCACTGCCTGCAGGCATATGGATGATTGAACCGGCGCGTCGCGGCGAAAAGGAGATACGACGCCCGTCGATGAAGTCTTCCCCGCGGCTCGCCACGCCCTTCAGGTTCATCAGAAACATATGACCCGGGAAGGAGATGCCCGTTTCCTGGCGCCCTAGACCAGTCCTCTTGATCAAGTCCGCCCGCACGTTTCCCCAACTCTCATGTTGGTGTGCAAACGTTTGATACTGTGAGCGGCGTAACTTTTTTGGGTCGAGGCAAAGAATATCCACGCAGAGAGCAACCTTCGTACCAAAAGCAGCCCGCCCCTCTCGTGTTGTGCATAACCATGGGTTGCTGGACAAATCACAACTAACTCAGGATTGGTCGAAGATGTCACTTTAGTAAAAAAACGGCAATCGCATGAAAGCCGCCCGTATTTTCCCAGCCTACCAGTGCCTCGCCAAGATTCGAACAAGCTTGAAACATTAGGCCTCTCTTAAATTAGTGGCGTTTCCGCATCGAGCTCTTGGCATCTCACCAAAGCAATGGTGCGGGAGGCTTATTCCAATGCGCGGTCTCGACGATTTCCTGGCCGAATGCGATCAAGGTCCGCGGATCAATGAGCTTGCTGGCTTTTTTGCTTCAACGGCCGCGGGCAAAAGCGGGATGCCCGTCCGCAAGCCGGTGGCCGACGCCCGGCTTCTCCCTGGCGATGAACTCCTGCGCGATCTGGTAGATTTGCACGCCAATCGGCAAGGCTTCTTTGACCAGCACTATCACGGCAGCATTCCTTACAGATTGGAAGAGGAGTGCCGGATGGCCTACGCGGTGCTGAAATATGCCCGGTCCCGTGGCGCGCCGCTGTCGCTATACAGCCTTGGAACGGCTGAAGGAACGATGGCCAGGACGCTGTCCGAATTCTCCGGCGGGCAGATTGTCTCGCTGTCGTGCAGCCCGAATCCCGAGAACTACAAATCCTTCATGGCCTATGGCGAACCGCCCCATGCCGAGTTCTTCATCGGGCCGTTCCACCGGTTGACCAAGGACGTTCTCGGATCCGACCGGCGGCTGGCAAAGTTCACGCAAGGCTTCGACCTTATCCTGGAGGACACGACCTTTCAAATGTACTCGCCCAACAGACTGAAGCAGGTCGAGTTCGTGACCCAGCACCTCAAGAAGGGTGGCATCTTCGTGTTCGTCGAGAAGTTCCGGGCCGTCGATGAACGCGACTACCAACGTCGAGAGTACCAGAAGGACTACGGTTTCAAAGCGCGGTACTTCCCCCAGGAGGAGATTGACAGAAAGAAGACTGCCGTATTGGGAACCATGTTCAACAATGAGGCCACTTTGGAGGAGATGGCTCGCGCCGTACGCGCGCAGTTTAAGCGTCATGACGTGGAACAGCGGCAATTTCTGCAGTCTCGCGGCGAGCAACAGCAAGGAAAATCTCGATCTGTACGTGTCACAGATGCCAGGCCCCGCCATTCCGCACGAATATGTCTATGAGGCCGGCATATTCCCGGCTTCGACGATCGTGATGAAAGAGGTCCCGCTCTGACGACGCAACGCGATGCCCATTGCCGCAAGGCTTCGATGCAATCACGAGTGCCTGTCGCCTCGCCCTGCGCTCGAGTTGCTGCGCTGCCGGACGAGGCTGTTGATCTGCAGAGCGCGACCTGCTGCGGTGAACAGATCCGATCGCATCGTGGTGAGGCAGGGCTGATCCGCGAAAATATCCACGAAGTTCAAGCGCCATGACGCGGAACGGGAACGCCATCCAGTTGCTGACATACGCCTTTGCGGCGATGGATCATGGCAGCCTGCGTCAGGCGGCGAGAGTGCTGAGGGTCCAGGAATCCTCGGTCAGTCGCAACGTCGTCAAGCTCGAACAGCTTCTGGAAATGCAGCTCTTCGAACGCAATGTGCGCGGCGTTCGTTTGACCGAGACCGGCCGAACCTGGATCGAAATTGTGCGCGCTCACTACGAGGGGCTGCTGGAAGCCTTCGCTGAGCGGGTCCGAGATAACAACGATGCCAAGACGCTCCGGATTGGATTGTGCTGGGTGAAGGGAGGTAAGTTCCTTAAGCGCCTCATCGATCGTTTCGGAGACAAGTACCCGGACGTCAGCCTGACCATTGAAGATGTCCCATCCGGCCAATGCCTGGCAGCCATTCGCCGCAGGCACTTCGACATCGTATTCACGCACGATATTGGCTCGGCTGGATTCTGCAGCAGCGAAGTGTTTTGGCAAGAACGTCTCTTCGTGCTCCTGCCGTCGTCTCATGGTCTTGCCGAGAAGCCCTTCCTCACCTGGGCTGACCTTGCCGATATGTGCCTGCTCGTTCCGGTCGGGTTGGACGGACCGCCGTTGGATCTGCGCTTGCTCGAACGCATCACGGCCGACGGCGGCCCGGCCGTTCAAACATGCCGCGCCAACCAGGCTACCGTGATCTTTCAGGTGCAGCTGGGGCAAGGCGTCACTTTGGCCGAGGCGAGCTATGCCAGGACCGCTGCCATCGATTCCGCCCTGTGGAAACCGCTTGGCGGGAAAAACAGCGTCAGCCCGATCAGGGGCGTTTGGCTCGAATCGAATCCAAAGCGGGCTGTCCTGCGCCTGGTCGGGCTCGCCAGGAACATGGCTGCAGCAAGTCGAAGGCCGGGACGCGCGCCGCGCGCCTAGAGCGCCAGAGCCCTTTTGAGATCGTCATGCTCGAAAGCGCTCGCCATCCGGTTGATCTCCGCCGGTCGCGCCCCCACGGCCTTGGCAACATTGCGCCAGGTCGACGTCACCACGGCGACCTCCTTGATGATCGTTCGCGCCTGCGGGAGCGTCAGCGCGAAGAACCCGGCGGCGGTCTCCAGAAGATCAAGCGAACACGTCCCTTCATCGAGATCGATGTTGGTCGTCAGAACCCGCGGCTTGAGATCCGTCGGGACCGGATTGAGATCGTAGGCAGGCGATAGCGACCATCCTGCCTTTCCCAGCCAAAGGAAGCCGTGATTGCGCAGGTGGTCGTCGACGTTGGAAATCAGCACGTTGAAGGCGACACGGCGATAGAGGGCATGCGCGTCGGTCTTTCCTTGCGCGCCATGTTGGGTGAGCGCATCGACCATCTCAGGGTAGCTGCCGCGCTCGCCGTCCCGGGCACCCATCATCGCCATGGCGGACAGGAATGGAACGCGGATCGCGGCTTCACGATCGAAACGCGTCGAGAGCATCACAGGCTTGCCGGCAACTTCGATCAGTTCGTGTCGTGGCGTGGCGATGCCTGCCTGGCCAGCCAGGCGCAACGCGATCTCCTCCCAGGTCTCAATGCTGTAGTCGTCCGTCTCTTTTGGAAACTTGGCGATCGCGAGGTGGCCATGCTGGTCAATGACCGAGGCCTTCGGCCGCGCTCCGCCTAGGGAAGAACCTGGTGCGAAGATCATTTGCAGATCTTCGTCGGTCTCCTCATCGCGTAGAATTCGCTCGGTGATTTGCAGCAGCCGGCCGAGTTGGATGAGGGCAGGGACGCCGTCACGGATCGGCGCCAGGTAGAGCTCGGTGCCGACCAACCGGAAGCGGAGCGCGCCAAGTCGTGTCAGATCCGCCACGCCGAGAAGATAATCGCTCTCGGTGAGAGTGCGAACGGCACGTTTCTCACGTTCAGCGAGACGCCGCTCGGCGCGTTGCATGAGGCGTCGCCCCCAGGTATCAGGCGCCGAGTCGCCGATGGAGCCAAACGTAGCCAGCCCGGCAGGCGGAGCAAAGGCGCCACGGGTGAGAGCCAGAGCCGGCTCCAGGGAAAACCGGTCCGGGTCGTCGAGCCATGCAGCGTCATACTCGAAGAGGATCGTTTCCGCACCGCGGACCCGATTGCTTCTCGCCAGGCCGACAGGGCGGGTGTGGCCGCCAAGATCGATATGGACCTCAAATTCAGCCATCGCGAGACGTCCTGGCCGGCCGCCTGAGGTGCGTGTGCCTTGGTAGATCGGCGCTCGCCAGCGTCTGACCGACAGTGTCGTTGGCGATATCAGCGATCTGGCTCAGGCCATCGAGCAGGCCGAGCGCCTGAAGAACGCCGGCATATATGCCGATGCTAACATTCGTGTCGCCAGCTTCGACCCGTTGCAATGTCGAGCGCGAGGTGAAGGCCCGCTCGGCCACCACCGCCATTGGAAGCCGCCGCCGCCGCCGCGCGTCATGGATATCCGCTCCCAGCTTGCGCAGGGCGCGTCTGACGGTGGCTGGCGGGTTGTGGGGAGTGGGCATTTTGATACCTTCGCGCTACAAATTACGTCAATATGTAGCACGAAGACTACAATTTTTCCAATCAGGTTCAAAAACAACTTACCAGTGCGCAATCTGCTTGCGGGCGGCGGGAGCAATTCCAGCACGTGCGCGGTGATTGTGCGCTCGCTTGGATTGCGTTCTGGCCAAATACAGGGCGGTGTTCGTGTGATCGCGTCGGGCAGCAACTGACGAGAGATATCCGCGGGGCATCGGCGCGCTCATCATCCATTGGAAAGACATTTGCGGTGGATCAAAGCCGGACTCGTCGTCGTGACGCCAAAGATGGCAAGCGGAGCCCCTGTCGAAGCGATCCGTGCCACCGCGCCGCAAGCCGGCGGCGAAGGGGCCCAACTCGGGCCGAGTCGACGCGGTGATGGGCAACTTCTTCCGTGCCGTGATGGAGCTGAACGAGGCCGCGAAGAACTTCCGCATCGTCGGTCCGCACGAGACGGCCTCGAACCGGCTTCAGGACGACTGCGCCTGCTGGAGCCGCTGGCGCCCATCCATAAAGGATCAATGTCGAGATCGTCGCTCTGACCGCCGACCTCCTGCCGTGAGTGCTTCCGGTCGGATGCTTCGACACGGGATTCCATTCGGCCCGACCGCGGCTCGCCAAGATCTATGGCCTCCCACGCGCGCTGACCAAGGCGGGCATGTTTACTATGGTTTTCACAGCCTTTCCTACAGCCACATCGCTTCGAAGCTGCGCAAGCGTTGCGGCCCGGCCGCCGGGGGCCGGGCGATCCTCGCCCATCTCGGCAGCGGTGCCAGCCTGTGCGCCATGGACGCTGGACGAAGCGTCGCCACGACGATGGGGTTTTCGACGCTTGATGGCCTCGTCATGAGCACTCGCTGCGGCGCCTCGGAATGCGCGCGCGCCAATGGCAGCGGCAGCTTCAGGCTTGCAATCGCGGCGAGGCCCGTTGCTGCGGCAGCGGCAGGCGCGCCGAGCATCTGAGATACGATGTGCTGATCGACCGGTGCTGCCCGCGCGGTCGTTTTCATCGGCGGTGGCGTCATCACCTTCGAACTGGGCCACGTCTACGCGCGCCGGCGATCCTCGAAGCGCTGCCGCATCTGCTGGGAACATTCGATGCCGCTGCCGTCATCCAAATCCTTAGCGAGAGAGAGTGCGTTCATAGCCGCACCCTGGCCTGGGTAGAAGGATCGACAAGATCGACGGACGCTGCCGCCGGGCGAAAAAGTCATCAGCGCTGATCCAGGTGGTCGGCTCACTTCTGATGGTTGGTGCCCAATGCTCGATGTAAAGATCCAATTCGTCGGGCTCAAAGACAACCATCCAGTTTCCGCGGTGGTCCCCGCAAGTCGGTATGTCAGTGTGCTGGAACTGAAATCCCGTCCCTGTGTATTATTGCTGACCCTTCCGCAACCGTTTGGGCTTGAAGCGGCAACGCTTATGGTCTGCCACGCGCGCCAAGTGACCAAGTAGCCTCACTCGCTCATCGCATGAAGCACGTCGTGCTTGATGATCTCGATGCTGCGCAGATTGAGCAGGCGGATGATGCCGTTGTCCTTCAGTCGGGTGAAAACTCGCGACACGGTCTCGATGGTGAGGCCGAGATAATCGCCGATATCCATGCGCGACATCGGCAGTTCGATCTGCCGCAACCCGCCCTGCCGCTCCCCCATGTCGACCAGGAACGCGGCGACGCGTTCGATGGCATTTTGGCGGCCGAGGACCAAGAGATGTTCCTGCGCTCTCGTCAGGCCCTTGAGAGCCAGCGGGAGCAGCTGGCGGGAGATATCCGCACCAGTGGCAAAGCGGAAGACGCGGACACCCGTGGCGTTGATGGCTTCGGCGAAGAAATGATGGGTGGTGTCGGCTTCGAAACCGAATGTCTCTCCGGCCAGATGGAAGGCGCTTATCTGCCTGCGACCGTCTGCAAGCAGGCGGTAAACACGCACGGCGCCAAACTCGACCTGATAGAAGGCGCCGGCCTTTTCACCTTGCGCATAAATTTCCGAACCGGAGGGAAAGAAGCTGACCGGCTGTAGCGGAGTCGGATCGAACGCCGCAGGCAGGTTCGACTGCAAAGAATGTGACGGCAGCGAAATTCTGGAGGTCGATTGGGCGTGCATGGCTGTTTCCCGGTTGATCCGTAACACAGCAATCGCGCGAATCCGCAGGCTGCGAAATTCGGTTATGTCCTTACGGGAAACTACGTATCACTGAAGAGGTGATGCTGCGGCTGGGGAAAGGCTTAGTTGATAGTGTCTCGTCCGACGCGGCCTCGATGGTTCCCGTGCGCGAATTGGGATGAGCGGAGGTGAGACAGTATCATCGTGGGCGCTCCACCGAGGTCACCGTCAGGTAGGGGCCGGCCGATACCTTGTTTGGCCCCCAACAAAAACTGCTCCGAGCTGCCGCGGCCGGACAACGCCCGGTGAAGTCGCGCGGCTAGAGCGATCTGCACTCATTGCCTGGACGACCACGGCCGACTTTGCCGTGGCTGATTGGCTAAAGGGCCAGCCCACCGAGCTTGCGTATTTGTTTGATCCACTTTGTCCGCGTTGTATCGCTGGCGCCCGCGACCATGCCGAACAACGTCTCGCGTACCGGGCTAATGCCGGCAAAATAAAGGATGCTGCGCCGCATGGCGGCAATGCCGTGGCCGAGGAACCAGAGCCGGTAAACAACGGAAGGCATACCCATCGTGACCACGACGCGAGCGGAGCGGCCGCGGAGCAGTTTCCTGGGCAAGCCGCCACCCTTGTCAGGGTAGGTAAAGGCAGTTCCCGGCCGCATGACCTGTTCCAGAAAAGCCTTGAGCAGAGCCGGCACGGTCCCGAGCCACAGCGGAAACACAAATACAATGTGCTCCGCCGAGACTATCGCTTCAGCGGCGTCCTTTAGGCTCTCGGGAATCGCGCCGTGCTCGAACTCCTGGACCGTCCGAAGCATTGGAAAATCGAATGCCGCGAGGTCGACCCGGCGGACGACATGCCCCGCCAGTTCCGCGCCCTCGGCATAGGCTTTGGCGAGACTACGGCAGAGCCGGTGCGGCGATGGATCGGGATGGCCGACAACAATCAAGATGCGCCGCGGCATGAGTTACCTCGGAGGTGGCTTGGCAGCAACCGGACGTGCCGGAATTTCGGGGTGAGACCCTTCAAGCTGATCATGGCGTACTCCTTCGCGGAGTTCATAAAGCGGCTGTCCGTTTTGGCCCTTGATCGGCATCAAAAGAGCGCCGCGGCAATTGCGGGAATGCCAACCGAAGCGATCACGCTTGGCTCGACGATAAGAACCACGGCGCAGACGCCTAGCAAAGAAACCCTGCGGCCAGCGACGCCGCGCCAACGAGCGGCAGAGGATTGCCTCTCGACACGGCGTTGCGGGCCAGCGTCAGGGTTACGGCGGTGGAAGAGACGATCGCGCCGGCGGGCGAGCTGACAAGCAGGCCGCGGGTGGTCCACAGGGCGCGAAACGGCGACATAGCCAGCGAACGATATCGACGCCATCAGAACCGTGAGGAACCAGACTTCCCATGGGTTGAAGCCACCCTTAGGATCAGCGCGGAACGAAGCTCGATCCAGGTCAGCCGCTTCAGGAGGCCGTGCAGGATTTCGCGACTAGCAAGGATGGCCGCGCGTGCTGCTCCTCTCTGCCGAAGCGGCGCGGTAATCGCCAGCGACGGACAATGCACCGAGCGTGAATACGCAAAGGGCTGCTACTACCGATCGGGCGCGTCCCATTCCCGCCAGCCGCGCTCCAGTCCGATGAGCAAGCCCATGGTCAGTGCAAGTCCGAGCCGGGCGATGAGCGGATCCACGATTTGAGGACTTCAGGCGCCGGCCATCGGCAGGTGGTCGCGGATCCACCTGACGATCTGCCCCGCCGTCATTGCGCCGGATGTGCGCGCAACCTCATGTCCGCCGTGGAACAGGATCATGGTCGGGATGCCGCGAATGCCGAGCCTGGCTGAAACGGCCTGCTCATTGTCGGAGTTGAGCTTGATCAGCCGAACATGCGGTTCCAGTTCGTTTGCTGCCGCTTCATATGCGGGCGCCATCATCTTGCAGGGGCCGCACCATGGCGCCCAGACATCCACGACAACGGGAAGGCTGCCTCGCTTGAGCTGACGATCGAAGGTTCGTGCGTCGACGTCCTCGGGGTGACCTGAGAACAGCTTTTTCCCGCACATTCCGCATTTTGCGTTTTTAGCGTCGCGCGCTGGCGGCAGTCGATTGATCCCGCCGCATTTGCTGCAAACCACCCGAGTTTCCTGCGCCATCGCCCTTCACCACTGGCTCATTTCTACGTGCGCAGAGAATACCTATCCCCAAGCTGGCCAGCATTTCCATCTTTTTTGCGCGATGGACGATTAGCATGAAAACGGATTGCCGGCACAATCCACGGCGGCTGTGCCCGCAGTGTTCGGACGGGAAAGCACGCTATTCCTTTGCTTCCCGACCCGACGCCTCCTTGACAATGACCCTGAAGAAAACATGCGGAGTGCTGTCCGAAACAGGAGGCGTAACCGGCTTCAGAGCGCCAGGCTCCCACCAGTCGACGTGTTTGCTCAACACCGACCACGCATGGTCGCGCTGAACCTTGTAGCCGATCCGGTCAGGCAGTTCTTCATAGACACCCTCGACAACCACGCTTCTCCATGCCCGCCCTTGGCCGCGTTCGTCGACCTGGACGGACACCAGCGGATTGGCACGCATCCAGTCGACCTTTTTGCCCGGCATGGAAAATGCATAAAGGTGATTGTCGGCGTGGGCATAGTAGAATGGCACGACGTAGGGCTGTCCATCCTTGGCGCATGCCAAGTGACCGACCCGATTGGCCGTCAGCAATTTTGTACATTCCAAAGCAGAAAGCGTGCGGATCAGCAACGGCGCGATCTCCTGTTTTTCGTGACTGCACGGCGGCGTCGGTGCTACACCGACTCTGATATCCGGCATCGCGGATCGTAGACCTGTCGCCAGAGAGGTCATTGATCACGATCAAGGAAGTCGGTCGGCCGACAGACGAATCGACAACCATGGCTGGGCTCGCCGGTGACTCGCATGGCCGCCCATATCAGTTATCAGCGTTCATGCCGGAGCGGGGATTCGGAAAATGATCCAGATCAAGGCGAGGCCTGCCGCTCCCACCCATCATAGAGGATGATGTGGAAGCCGATCTCAAGCGCTCCGTTCGATCGTGAGCTCGAACTGGCCGTCCTCGACGAGGACGGCGAACATGCGCTTATCTTTCCTTGCATAAAAGAGCGAGAAGGCTGGAAGAACGCCGCCACCCGCGTACGGATCGACGTTCACCCGACCCACTGGCGAGACTGGGTGCGGGATAGGGTTCCGCTAAACGACGGGATGTCTCTCCGTGACGCGCTTTAAGGTTTGGATTCCACAACCAACGCCATGCGCACGAGATGCGACAGACTGCTCGCGGCCATCTTGCTCATGACATTGGCACGATGGATCTCGACTGTGCGCGGGCTGATGCCAAGATCGTAGGCAATCGTCTTGTTCGGCAGGCCGGACACAAGGCCGTCCAGCACTTGTCGCTCTCGCTCCGACAGGGCCGCCAGACGATCACGGATTTCCACGCTTTGTGGGTGTGTTGCCTCCGCCCGATTACGATTGTCCAATGCGGAGCGGATCGCTTCGATCAAGACCTCGTCATCAAACGGCTTTTCGATGAAGTCGGCGGCACCTTCCTTCATCGCCTGAACAGCGAGGGCCACATCGGCATGACCCGTCATAACGATGACCGGAAGCGTATGCCCGCGGGTCCGGAGCTGTCGCAGGAACTCGATGCCGTCAATGCCCGGCATGCGCACGTCGGTCACAATGCAGCCGTCGAGATGGGTCGTGGCGTTAGCCAGAAGGGCTGTCGCCGATTCATACAGGCGCACGGCGAAATCGGCCGTCGCCAGGAGAAAACCAAGCGATTTGCGAACGTCGACGTCATCGTCGACCACGTGCACAAGACGGCTACCGGCCATTGGCGACCTCTTCTCTCTCCACGATGCGCAAGGTGAACCGGAACGCAGTTCCTCCACTCGGCATTGCCTCGGCCCAGATGTGGCCACCATGCGACTCGACAATGGTACGGCAAATTGAGAGGCCGACGCCCATGCCCTGTTTTTTGGTGGTGACAAATGGCTGGAAAAGCTGGGCGGAGACTTCCGGCGCGAGACCAGTACCTGTGTCGATCACGCTTACCTCTGCCATGCCGTCGTCGCGGGCCACGGTTATGACTTGCAACTCACGGCGTGGCACGCCTTGCATGGCCTCTATCGCGTTACGCATCAGATTGAGCAGAACCTGCTGAATCTGGATGCGGTCGGTCAAGACCAGTTCGGCGGCGGGATCGAGTTTGTAGGTGACGCGGACATCAATTTCTCTTGCACCGACCAGGGCCAGGGACGCGGCTTCCTCGATCAGTGTGGGAAGGCGTTCGACCTGACGCTCGCTCTCGCCTCTTGCGACGAAGTCCCGAAGATGGCGAATGACGTCTCCGGCCCTCAAGGCCTGTTCCGCTGCCTTTTCCACGGCCTCCCTCAACATCGGCGCGTTCTCTTCTGTGCTTTTTGCGAGAAGCCGGCGGCTGCCTTTGAGGTAGTTCGTGATTGCCGTGAGGGGTTGATTGATCTCATGCGCCAGTGTCGAAGCCATTTCGCCCAGCGCGGTAAACCGCGCCATGTGGAGAAGCTCCTGCTGCTGCTCCTGTATTCTCGCTTCCGCTCTGTAGCGTTCGGTCAAGTCCCGGCAGAAGCCGGTAAAGAAGCGGCCGGTCCCAGGATGCATTTCACCGACGGCAAGTTCCATCGGAAAGGTTGAGCCATCCTTACGCATTCCAGTGACGGTGCGGCCGAGCCCGATGATGCGGCGCTCACCGGTCGATAGATAGCGGTGCAGATAAGCGTCATGCTCTTCGCGGTAGGGCGACGGCATCAGCAGATTGACGTTCTGACCGATGACTTCGCTCGACTGGTAACCAAACAGCGTTTCAGCAGCCGTGCTGAAGGATTGAATAAGGCCTTGTTCATCGATGACGACCATTGCATCGGGCACCGTGGCGAGGATCGAACGCAAATGGTCTTCGCGCAACCGGAGGGCGGCGTTCGCAAAGGAAAGCTCGCTAACATCGGTGCCTTCGACGAAAATAGCGGTGACGCGACCATCGTCGGCCTTGATGGGCTGATAGACGAAATCGAGGATGCGCTCTTCGACCGGCTCGTCATGGCTGTTGCGAAGCGCGACCTTAACGCCCTGACCTCTGTAGGGTTCGCCCGTTTCGTACACCTGGTCCAGCAGTTCGTAGAAACCCTGGCCTTCAAGCTCGGGCAGGGCCTCGCGCACCGACTTTCCTATCACTTGCCTTTGGCCGATCAGGCGCTGATAGGCGGCATTGGTCAACTCAAAGACATGACCCGGCTCACGCATCAATGTCATGAAACCGGGGGCTTGCTCGAACATCTGGGCCAGCCGGTTGTGTTCGGCCGTGGTCTGCCCCTGGCCGCGAACGTCGGTCGACAAGTCACGTCTTTGTCTGTCGTCCAAATCAAGTCCTTTGATCAGGAAACCCGCACCGCAGTCTAGTTATCATTCATCGCTCTTTCTGCACACGCAAAACCATGATGCCAAATAGTCACGATCAAGCCGGTTGGTAATGCACTTTGACGCGCATCAAGGCGCCGCAGGCCAATGCACCTCATGCTGCATTCAACGGCTCCAGCGAAAGGTGCCTCCAGTGTCTTACAGATCGGCCCGCGCGGCCGACCTCATCGTGACCGGCGGCGACAAAGGAGAAGCTGTCTATCGCGCCGCTGATATCGGTAGCCTTGTGCTCGGCACAGGCCGGCCAGTACTCGCCGCTGCAAGCCAAATCGAAGATGTTATGGCAAAAGCCGTGCTGGTCGCCTGGAAGGACACCAGGGAGGCGCGACGGGCGCTGACCGACGCATTGCCCTTCTTGGCCAAGGCCAACGACGTCGTCATCGCCACAATCGACAGCGAGCGCGACGACGGCATTCGTGACAGCCTCGCAGATGTCGCGGTCTTTCTTGAGCATCACGGCATCATGGCGCGGACCGAGTTCATCCGTGGTGACGCTGACGGTGAGCATCTGTTGGCAGTTGCGCGCTCAATCAACGCCGACCTGATCGTCTCCGGCGCATATGGCCACAGCCGCCTGCGCGTATCGAAGAAAGCAGCATCAACCGCTTCATGTCGTATTGACCTCCGGCCGTATCGCAAGTCCGCCATTTACGGCATTCACGCGAGGATCATCGTCCGCAGAGAGCCCGTTGACCGAGATCAATGCAGCGGTCGCCGAGATGACAATGATATTGCGGGAAACGGGAGTGACCGACATGACTTTTCTCGACTACCTGATCCCAATTGACGCCAGGACCGCCTTGATGGGCCGCATGATGCGGAAGCTGGGCGTCGACAAACAATTGAAGATCGTTCCAGACAATGTAGCCGTCACCAATCGGGCGGTGGACCGCTGCCGCGCCTGCGGGCATCAGGACGAATGCTCGACCTGGCTCGACGAGCAGCAGCAAGCCGACGATCCGCCAGACTATTGCCGCAATCGCGACCTGATCGCGCGGCTGCAGCATGCGGCCGGTCAGCGATAGGACGGCCCCGGCCGAATGGCAGTTTGCGTCACTAACGTCGCGTTGGCCTCGTGGCGGTCAACCAAGACGAGACCATAAGAGATTGTCACTCACGGCACCTCGGCCAGCGATGCGCCCAGGATCACGTCCTGGGTCGTTATCCGCGCTCTGATCTTCATCAGTTTCAACGAATAGTGCCGGCGGCATCGCCATCATGCCGGCACCGCGGAACAAGTCAGCTTTCCAGTCTGTCATCTTGGTCGATGAGGATGCGCTCCGCCGCTCCGTCGAGGTCCTCGTATTGCCCGCTCCTCAAAGCCCACAGAAATCCAGATAGCCCAAGAGCACCGAGGAACAGGGCCACAGGTATCAGATAGACGAGCGTCGTCATGACGATCGTGCCAATGCGCCGAGGGCGGACCGTTTGCCGCGCCTGCCCGCCGTCTCTGGTGCGTTCGTCGCAAAGGACGCCAGGCGTAACGCATTTCCGATGACAAGCAGCGACGAGCCGGACATGGCGATTGCGGCGATCAACGGTGTGACGTGCCCCGAAATGGCGATCGGTACGGCGACGGCATTGTAGACAATCGCGATGGCGATGTTTTGCCGGATCAGTCGTCCGGCCTTTCGCGAGACGTCGAGGGCAAGCGGTACGGCCGAAAGGCTTTCGCGCAGGAACACGAAATCCGCTGCCTTGCGGCCGACATCGGCGGCCGTGGCAGGCGCTATCGAGACGTATGCCGCGCTTAGCGCAGGGGTGTCGTTGAGGCCGTCGCCAACCATCAGCACCTTGTGGCCGTCCTTCGCCAGCGTTTCGATATACTCTACCTTGCCCGAGGGAAGCAGCGCCGGAACAAAGTGATGGATGCCCAATGTCGCCGCGACCTCGCCGCAGGCAGCCGCAGTGTCGCCCGACAGCATTTGCGCGGATACCTTCGCGTTGTTCAGTTGCTCGACGGCCGCTCTGGCGTCTGCACGCAACGCGTCCTCGAAGACAAAGGAAGCCACAATGATCCCATCTTTCGTCAGAACCGTTCCGCCATATCTGCTTTGGCCGCCGCCGGTTCGGGCCTTCCATCCGGCCCATCCGCGCCTACCCAGCCGCCAGGTGCTGCCCGCGGCAGTGGCTTCGATGCCGAATCCAGGGTGCTCGCTGACAACCTCGAGCTTTGGCTGGCCGGCGAAACCTGCAAAGTTTGCAATGGCCTTTGAAAGTGGGTGACGGGAATGCGCGGCCATATCGGCTGCGATTGCCAGCATAGTCGGGTGGATGGACGGTGCGTTGAGGAGCCGGGGCTGTCCGAGCGTTAGCGTGCCGGTCTTGTCGAACACCGCGACGTCGATCGCCGCCAAGCGCTCCATGGCGGAACCGTCCTTGACCATGACGCCAGCTTCGAACAGACGCCGCGCGGCGACAACCTGCACGATCGGCGCGGCGAGGCCGAGCGCGCAGGGACATGTGACAATGAGGACGGCGATGGCGATCGTCATTGCCCGGTGCCAGTCGCCGATGGCCACCATCCAGCCGAGAAACGTCACGAAGGCGGTCAGATGGACCACCGGCGCATAGAGCGCCGAAACGCGGTCGGCGATCCGGCGATAATACGCGCGACCGCCCTCGGCCGCTTCCATTAGTCGGACCATCTCTGCCAGGAAAGAGTCTTTTGCGGCGGCTGTCGCCTCGACCGTCAGCGGGCCCGTGAGATTGAGAATGCCTGCCTGCACGGCTTCTCCTGACGCCACGGTTCTGGGAACGCTCTCACCGGAAACCAGCGAACAGTCGAGATCCGAGAAGCCTCGAACAATCTTGCCGTCGACCGGAATCCGCTCACCCGCCGCGATCAGCAACTGCATGCCGGGTTGTATCTCGCCGACCGGCCGGTAGTCGCACGTGCCATCATCACGCATCACCATGGCGCCACGCGCCGCCAGCCGTGACAGGCCGTTCACCGCGGTCCGGGCACGCTCCCGCATCACGTGATCAAGCGTGCGGCCGATCAGCAGGAAGAACAGCAGCGATACCGATGCGTCGAAGTAAGCGTGGTCGCCATGGTTGATGGTTTCGTAGAGGCTCATCGCGTAGGCGAGCGAGACCCCAACAGCAATCGGCACATCCATGTTCATGCGGCCGTGACGCAACGCGTTCCATGCCGAGCGGAAGTAAATGCCGCCGGCTAAGGCGAGGGCAGGGATGGCAATCAGTGCCGAGATCCAATGGAACAGGTCGCGGGTCGCACCTTCAGCGCCGGACCAGACCGAGACCGAAAGCAGCATTATGTTGCCCGCCGCAAAGCCGGCAACGGCGACGGCGCGGATCAGTTCCGAAAGCGTCTTGTCTTTTTCATCAAGCTCGGGCTCGAAAAGATGCGCTGGGTAGCCCAGCCGCTCAAGCGCAGCGACGAATGGCGGTGCCTCATTCCCACGCCATCGGATCGAAACCCGTTTCGTCGACAAGTTGACCCGTGCGTCTTCGAGGCGATCGAGCTTTTCGAGTGCTGTCTCGATCGTCTGTATGCAGGCGCCGCAGTGAACAGTCGGCACTGAGAGATCGGTCTGGTGAAGATCATCGCCAAGCGAGCGGCTCGCCAATTTGACTTCCTGGTTCGACGGCAAGACGGGTGTGACCCCATCGAGGGCCAGCGCCATTTCAGCGCCCGGCGCGCAGCAGCTCATTGCAGCGCTCCTTGGGAAATTATGATCCGACGGACATCGCGATACGGTTCGGCGAGACCAGCATCGGCTTCGACTTCGACGATCCAGACGCCATCTCTCGGCGTGTGCTGCGCCGCAAATTCCTGGCCTGTAGTTGAGGCCAGAGTGACGGACTTGTCCTCCGCCTCGTAAGCGGGGTGGCGAAACAGAACCTTCACAGAATGCAGGGGAATGGGCTTGCCGGCGGCATCGCTGAGGCTGTAGCGGACCTCGCCCCATGCGATGGTGAGTTTGCTGGTCCAGTCGAGTGCGGCCTGCGCGCGCCCGTCCTTGGCCTTCTTGTTGAATTGCTGGCTCGCCACATAGGTGTTTTCAACGACAAGACCAGTCCAGCTCGTGCTGGCCAGCGTGGCCATGGTCAGATTGACCGCGATGACCACCCCGAAGAAGGCAAGGATGGTGAACAGCATCTGCCTGCCGGTGAATTCGCGGGTCTTTTGTGTTCTGGCAGTCATCTGGCAGTCTCCGGCGCGTTGAAGGTGGCGGTGTATTCGTCCGATTCGAAGCTCGCCTTGTCCTCGACACGGAACGTGAAGGTCTGCGGTGTGCCCTGAATTTGATCCGCCGGCTGGCGCACGAAGACCTTCAGCATTTTCAGGCGGTCGGGTTCGACCGGAATAGCGAAAGAACGGCCTGCCGGGATGTCGCCGCCGACCACGCTCATCTCGGCGCCCTGCAAGCCCTGCATCGTAACGACGATCGTCCTTGGCTCGGGGATCATGTTGAGCAGCTTGACGATGTAGCCGTTGCGGATCGAGCCGTCGGACAGCGTGACGAATTGCGGATTGCGGTCGTGCAACACGTTGACTTCGAGCCGATCGCGCGTCAGCAGCGAATAGAGCAGGCCGAGGCCAATCAGCGACCACAAACCCATGTAGACATAGGTGCGTGGCCGAAAGATCTTACGAATATGGAAATGCGCCACGTTGTCGGAGAACAGGCCATCGGCTGTCCTGACCAGCGACGGATTGACCGAACTGGAGCCGCCCGCGGTCGCCAGCATCATATTGGCGTTGTAGTCGGAGAGCGTCGCGTAGGAGATTAGCCCGCGCTCCCTGCCGAGCTTGTCCATGACGCCGTCGCAGGCATCGATGCAAAGCGCGCAGGTGATGCATTCGAGCTGCTGGCCGTCGCGAATGTCGATGCCCATCGGGCAGACAGCGACACAGGCATTGCAGTCGACGCAGTCGCCGACGGGCTGCCCTGCGGCGAGAACCTTCTTGGCGTGACGGGAGCGCGGTTCGCCGCGCCAGTCGTTGTAGGTGACGGTGAGCGAACTTTCGTCGAGCATGGCTGCCTGGATGCGCGGCCATGGGCACATGTAGGTGCAGACCTGCTCGCGCATCAGCCCGCCGAACGTATAGGTCGTCGCCGTCAGTACGGCGACGGTGATATAGGCGACAGGTGCCGCGGTGCCGGTGAAGAGCTCGCCGACCAGCGTCGGTGCATCGGCGAAGTAGAAGATCCAGGCGCCACCGGTCGCCGCGCCTATGATCAGCCAGATGGCGTGTTTCGATACCCTCAGAACGAACTTGCGGGCGGTCCAGGGACCGGCATCGAGCTTGATGCGAGCGTTGCGATCGCCCTCGATAGCTCGCTCGACGACGAGAAACAGATCGACCCATACGGTCTGGGGGCAGGTATAGCCGCACCAGGCACGGCCGACAGTCGACGTGATCAGGAACAGACCGACGCCGGCCATCACGAGAAGGCCGGCCACATAGTAGAATTCCTGCGGCCATATCTCGATGAAGAAGAAGTAGAAACGCCGGTTGGCGAGATCGAGCAGCACGGCCTGGTCCGGGGCAAACGGGCCACGGTCCCATCGCAACCACGGTGTCAGGTAGTAGATACCGAGTGTGATCGCCATCACCAGCCATTTGAACTGGCGAAAGCTTCCCGTTGCCCGTTTCGGGAAAATCTTCTTGCGCGCGGCATACAGTGGCTGGCGCACTTTGGCGGAGTTGACCGCCTCGGCTTCGAGCCGTTCTACCTGCGTATTGTCCAGCACCTGCATCTCCACTCGCGCCGGCGGCAATCCGCCCATGCCTGGGCTGCCGGCGTGAGCAAGTCTTGCCGCAGCCCAGGGCCGGTCGCGTTGATGCAGGTCAAACCCGTTGCCGGAATGCAAGTTGAGGCCCGGCAATGCCGGGCCTCGTCGCTTGGCCGGCGGAGGGCCGGGAATAGGCCCCTCTTCCTATTCCCCGCCACCAAGCGAATGGATGTAGACGGCGAGTTCCTTGACTTTGGTCTCACCCAGGCGCCCGCCCCAGGCCGGCATCACGCCTTGTTTCGGCGCGCGGACCTGGGCGGCGATGGCTGCCTCGCCGGACCCATAGAGCCAGATCGCGTCGGTCAGATCGGGGGCGCCGAGCTCCTTGTTGCCTTTTGCGTTGTCGCCATGGCAGGCGACGCAATTTTCGGCAAAGACCTTGGCGCCGGGTTTGATCAGACTTGCGTCCTGGACCTTTCCCGACAGGCTGGCGGCGTAGGCGCTGACCTGGGCGATCTGGTCAGCGGTTATGATGTCGCCAAAGGCAGGCATTTCCGACAGGCGCGTGTCCGGATCGGATGCGAAGCGGATGCCATGCGTGATCGTCTGCTGGATCTGCTCGGCTTTGCCGCCCCACAGCCAATCGTCGTCGTTGAGATTGGGAAAGCCCTTGGAACCTTGGGCGCCCGAGCCATGACATTGTACGCAATTGACCTTGAAGGCGGCACCACCGGCAGCGACCGCGAATTCGCGCAGGCCATCGTCCGCGGCAATCTCCGAGACGCTCTTGGATTCCACGGCCGCGACATATTTTCCCTTGGCGGCTTCAGCCGCGGTCAGCTCATTCTTGACCTCGTTGCGGCTGGAGTAACCCAGCACACCCTTCGTCGCCGAGTGCAGCAGAGGCCATGCCGGATAGGCGATGGTGTAGCCGATCGCCCAGACAATGGTGACGTAGAAGGTTACGACCCACCAGCGTGGAAGCGGGTTGTTCAGCTCCCGGATGCCATCCCATTCGTGGCCGGTAGTCGAGACGCCGGAGATTTTATCGATGTGCTCGTCGCTCATGATCACTCGTCCTGAAGGGGAATCTGGGCAGCTTCGTCGGCCAGCTTGCGGCTGCCTGGGCGCAAGGCGAAGGCGATGGCACCGACAAAGAAAAGCGCCATGGCGACCAGCCCCCAGCTGTCCGCAAACTCTCGCATGAAATTGTAATCCATGGATAAAACTCCTCAGCGGTAGCCGGCGGCTTCGTCGTAGTTCTTGAAATCGACCAGCGTGCCGAGCATCTGCAGATAGGCGACGAGGGCATCCATTTCGGTGACCTGTTGCGGGTTGCCGTCGAAGTCGCCGATCTTGGCTTTTGGGTAGCGGGCTTCGAGGCCGGATGTATCGGCGCTGGGATCGGCTTGCGCCATCAGGTCGACATTGGCGTGGGCGATCATGTCATCGTTGTACGGGACACCGACACGGCTGTTGGCGACCAGATGTGTCGAGAAATCCTTCACGTCGATCGGCGTGTCTTTCAGAAACGCGTAGCTCGGCATGATCGATTCCGGCACCACCGAACGTGGATCCGTAAGGTGGTCGACATGCCATACATTCGAGTAGCGGTCGCCAACCCTGGCAAGGTCCGGTCCGGTGCGCTTCGATCCCCACTGGAAGGGATGATCGTACATCGACTCGGCCGCCAGGCTGTAATGGCCATAGCGCTCGACTTCGTCGCGGAATGGCCTGATCATCTGGCTGTGGCAGAGGTAGCAGCCCTCGCGCACATAGATGTTGCGCCCCACCAGTTCGAGTGGCGAGTAGGGGCGCATGCCTTCGACCTTCTCGATGGTGTTGTCGAGATAGAAGAGCGGTGCGATCTCGACAATGCCGCCGACAGTCACCACGAGGAGAGAGCCGATGAGAAGAAGCGTGGCGTTCTTCTCAATGAGTGCGTGTTTGTCCATCAAGGCCATTTTCTGGCTTCCTATTCGGCAGGCTGAAGGGCGGGAACGGAGCCGGGCATCGGCTCCTCCTCGCGCTGGTATCCGAGGATGGTCATGGCGACGTTCCAGGCCATGATCAGGGCGCCGGAGAGGTACATGGCCCCGCCGATGGCACGCATGACATAGTAGGGGTGCATGGCGGCCACGGTTTCAGCGAAGGAGTAGACCAGGAAGCCCTGCTCGTCGTATTCGCGCCACATCAGGCCCTGCATTATGCCGGACACCCACATGACGGCGGCGTAGACGACGATGCCGAGCGTCGCCAGCCAGAAGTGCCAGGTGACGAGGCGCAGCGAGTAGAGCCGTTCACGGTTCCAAAGCTTCGGCACCATGAAGTAGATCGCACCGAACGAGATCATGCCGACCCAGCCGAGCGCACCGGAGTGGACATGGCCAATGGTCCAGTCGGTATAGTGCGACAGTGAATTGACCGCCTTGATCGACATCATCGGGCCCTCGAAGGTCGACATGCCGTAGAAGGCGATGGCCATCACCATCATGCGGATGATCGGATCGGTGCGGAGCTTGTCCCAGGCGCCGGACAGCGTCATAAGGCCGTTGATCATGCCGCCCCATGACGGCATCCATAGCATGATCGAAAACACCATGCCGAGCGTCTGTGCCCAATCGGGCAGGGCGGTGTAGTGCAGGTGATGCGGCCCGGCCCAGATGTAGAGAAAGATGATCGCCCAGAAATGGATGATCGACAGCCGGTAGGAATAGACAGGCCGGTTCGCCTGCTTGGGCACGAAATAGTACATCATGCCGAGGAAGCCTGCAGTCAGGAAGAAGCCGACGGCGTTGTGGCCATACCACCATTGCGTCAGGGCGTCCTGGACCCCGGAAAAAGCCGAGTAACTCTTGGAGCCGAGGAACGAGGCCGGCATCGACAGGTTGTTGACCACATGCAGCATCGCGATGGTCACGATGAAGGAGAGGTAAAACCAGTTCGCGACGTAGATGTGCGGTTCCTTGCGCTTCAGGATCGTGCCGAGGAACAGGATGAGATAGGCGACCCAGACGATGGTCAGCCAGATGTCCACATACCATTCAGGTTCGGCGTATTCGCGGCTCTCGGTGATGCCGAGCAGATAGCCGGTCGCGGCCATGACGATGAAAAGCTGATAGCCCCAGAACACGAACCAGCCGAGATCGCCGCCGAACAGCCGCGCGCGGCAGGTGCGTTGCACGACATACAATGACGTGCAGAGCAATGCGTTGCCGCCGAAGGCAAAGACGACGCCCGACGTGTGCAATGGCCGCAAACGGCCGAAATTGAACCAGGGCTGGATGTTTAGATCGGGGTAGGCAAGCTGCAGCGCGATGACAACGCCGACCAGCATGCCGACGACACCCCAGAACATGGTGGCTATGGCGCCGTAGCGGATGGGTCCGTCCATGTAAGCGGATGGGTCGATCGGAGCGGCCACTTCGAAGCTTGTGTTGCGCATTAGGATGGCGACAAAGCCGAGCAACACAAAAAACAGCACCCACATATGCTGCCGGAACGGCTCGTCCACGCCGAAGCCAGCGGCTACCAGAGCCGCAAATGTGAAAAGGCACAAAGCGAAGATTTGAGTGCCGAACTTCATGAGATGTCCCCGACTTCGGATTCTGGTGCGCGGACGCCAATCCGCGTCGACACCAATTCCGCAGTCGCGGTCTCGCCGCCTTGATCCATGTCAAAGCTCAGCCCTTTCGGATTGGGCAGCGTGGTCTTTGCAAACGACCGGAGGCCGCCGTTGAACCGGAAGAAATGGCAGGGATCGTCGCTGTTCGAAGAAGGCGATGAAAAGCCCATACCAGCTGGTCGATCCAGCAGAGAAGCGATCCCGGCTGCCGTTATGAGGCGCGCACACAGGGAAAAGCTGCAACTCTGCGATTCTTTGGAGACAATTGCAGATGCCTTGCCCAGGGTCGACCGTCTGAAGTGCCTCGGCACGGCCAACGCGATCGTTCCGCTGCTGCGCGACATTCATCGATACGAAGAGACGGTCATCTTCCCCGCCTATGAGGAGGCCACGGCAGGCAGCAATGCGAACCTTGCCTCCACCAAGCGGTTGCGGGCCGAACATGTCGAAGATGAATGCTTTGCCGGCGAGGTGACCGAAATTCTGCTGGCCATCGGTCACGGCGAGACGGTCGAGAACCCCGAAGCAATCGGTTTCATGTTGCGCGGCCTGTTCGAGAGCTTGCGCCGGCACATCGCGTTTGAACGCGAGCACGTCCTGCCGATGATCGGGATCGTCGATTGATCCTAGACGCCAGAGCGTCGTTGTAGCCGGGTCAAGTTGTCGACGGTGACTTCCCGATTGTTCTCGATCCGGATCACACCATCTGATCGCAGCCGGGTTAGCTGCCGGCTCACCGTCTCGATCGTCAGGCCAAGGAAATCGGCGATATCGGCACGCGTCAACGGCAGATCGAAACTTGTCGACTGAGCGGCCGGATCGAGGGTGGGATCGATGTTTCTAGCAATCATCAGCAGAAAACTCGCCACTTTTTCCGCAGCGGTCTTGCGGCCCAGCGTGACCATCCAGTCGCGTGCCTCGTCGAGTTCGTTCAGCGTCTGCTTGAGCAGGCGGTGCTCGAGTTCTGGTGACTCTCTCATCATCCTTTCGATAGACGCCCTTGGAAACGAACACAGGGAAACGGACGTTGCGGCTTCGGCGTTGATTGCGCTTTCCACTTTGAAGGGCCGCCCCAGAAAATCGGGGGCGAACTGGAGCCCGACAATCTGCTGGCGTCCGTCCGACAGGCTCTTGGTCAGCTTCACCACGCCGGAAAGCACGTTCGAATAACTGTCGACGGTCTCGGTGTCACCAATCAGTTCTGCGCCCGGTTCAACGGTATGCTTCGATGAGGTTTTGGCCAGACCCACCAGTTGATCGGGATCGAGCGCACCGCATACACCATGGTGGCGCGCTTCGCATGATTGGCAAAGCACGGGAACGCCGGCGCTGTGAACATCCTGACGCACTGTCACCAACGATGGTCCGAGAAATCTGAAGATGCCAGCAGGATATAACATCCGCCCGAAAAAGCCTTGCGGCAGTTTGTCCGCGGCAAGATGGCATTGACCGAAATCAAGGCCGCCGGGCGTCCAATGTGAGCAATGTCGCGCCATGCAAACTGGAGCGGATAGAGACATGCGGCCTGAATTAGTTGCCAGACTTGGTGAGAACGTGCCGCGCTATACAAGCTACCCAACGGCGCCGCATTTTCATACAGGCGTCGATGCTGCAATTTGTCGTGGTTGGCTGCAGGCGCTCAACGATGGCGATGAGATCTCGCTCTATCTGCACATCCCGTATTGCGACAAGCTTTGCTGGTTCTGCGCTTGCCATACCAAGCAGACACGCCACTACGAACCAGTGACCACATATCTGCGCTCACTGCATGCCGAGATCGCCACCATTGCCGATCTTGTCGCAGGCAAGGGCCGCGTGCGTGCCGCCCATTTCGGCGGCGGTTCGCCGACGATGCTCAAACCGCAGGATATCGTGGCGCTGGGAACCGTCCTGCGCAACAGCTTCACGTTTCTCCCCGGTGCAAAGATCAGCGTTGAGATCGAACCCAACGATATGGACGATACCCGCCTCGATGCACTTGCCGAAATCGGTATGACAAGGGCGAGCCTCGGCGTCCAGGATTTCGACCCGAAGGTGCAGAAAGCGATCAACCGCGAGCAGAGCTTACTGCAGACCAAGACGGTTGTTGATGGCGTTCGTTCGCGCGGCGTCGAATCCGTCAATCTCGATCTGCTCTACGGCCTGCCGCATCAGACCAGGGAGAGCATCGCCTCCACGGTTGCACAGGCACTGACCCTGGAACCGGATCGGATAGCGCTTTTGGGCTACGCCCATGTGCCGTGGTTCAAGAAACATCAGACGATGATCGACGAGGCATGGCTGCCGGGTCCGGCGGAGCGGTTTGCCCAGTCGCAACTGGCAGCTTGTCTTATGCTGAACGCGGGATATGAAACCGTCGGCATGGACCATTTCGCCAAGCCCAACGATGCGTTGGCCGTCGCGGCCCGAACCGGGACGTTGCACCGGAACTTTCAGGGCTATACCGAGGATCATTGCGAGACCTTGATCGGCCTTGGTCCGTCATCCATCAGCCAGTTTCGCGAGGGCTATGCACAGAACTTGCCTTCGACCGCCGAATATGGACGCATGGTTGCAGAAGGAGGGCTCGCAGCGGTTCGAGGCATTGCGCTTTCCGAAGACGACCGCGTTCGCGGCTGGATCATCGAGCGACTGATGTGTGACTTCGCCTTTTCGGCGATTGAGCTGGTGCGGCGCTTTGGCGAAGCCGGCCAAAGACATCTCCTCAAGGCGAGTTCCACGGCTCTTCATGGTCCTGCGCGGCTGCTTGAACTTGATGGTGACCGCTTCGTCGTGCCGGCGGAAAGCCGGCCCTTTGTCAGAAGCATCGCGGCGAAGTTCGACAGATATTTCGAAACCGGTACAGCCAGGCATTCCGTAACGGTCTGAACGATCGCCCGTTCAGAAGTGCTCGCCGGCCTTGAATGGGCCAATGCGGGTGCCGGCCGCGATCAGATAGGCGGTCGACCAGCCAATCAGAAGAAATCCGTTCACGCCCTCTAGAGCCGCGAGGACGCGCCATGCGTGAGCGGGCACAATGTCGCCGTAGCCGACGGTCGAGAAGGTGATGGTGGAAAAGTACAGCGCGGTTTCGAAGTCAGCAAAGATATCGAGCAACCGGTATAGTCCTGCCCAGAGCCACACCTCTGTGGTCATAATGGCAAAGAGCCCCATCACCACGCTGATCATCGCAACGATGCGGCTGCGGCGCCCGTGCATGCGAAACCGGGCGACTAGGTGTCCCATCGCATGTGTGACCATCATCAGACCAAAGGTGTGAACCAGGACCGTGAGGCTAATGACGACGGTGCCGATGAGCAGATTGAGGATCATCTTCGCAAGGTAGAGATTGCTGCGGTGCCTTCCTTGCTCGAAATCAAACCGGCAAGTTTCGCCTATGCGGTGCAGATCTTCGACCGTGTCAGGAATCGCTTCTCCCGTCCGTTATCGAGGGAGAACATGCCGCCGCGGCCAGGCACTACGTCGATGATGAGATCGGTATGCTTCCACACCTCGAATTGCGAAGCTCCGATGTAGAACGGCGCCTTACCGATGTGGCCGAGCAACACATCCTGATCGCCGACGATGAAGCCAGCACGCGGATAGCACATCGGCGAAGACCCGTCGCAGCAGCCGCCGGATTGATGGAACAGCACTGGTCCGTGCTCGGCAACAATCTCCGCGATCAGTTCAAGGGCTTCCGGCGTCGCCGTGACTTTTGCATGCATGGTCTAATCCGGTTTCCAGTCATTATGGGCGCGGCCCATCGCGGACCGCGCCTGTAAGACAAAGAGGTGATCAGAAGAAGCCGAGCTTCTTCGGGCTATAGCTGACCAGCATGTTCTTGGTCTGCTGATAGTGGTCGAGCATCATCTTGTGTGTCTCGCGGCCGATGCCAGACTGCTTGTAGCCGCCGAAGGCCGCATGCGCGGGATAGGCGTGGTAGCAGTTGGTCCAGACGCGGCCGGCCTGGATCGCGCGGCCGAAGCGATAGGCACGGTTGCCATCGCGGGTCCAGACCCCGGCCCCGAGGCCGTAAAGCGTGTCGTTGGCAATGCTGAGCGCTTCGTCATCGTCCTTGAAGGTCGTGACAGAAACCACCGGCCCGAAGATCTCCTCCTGGAAGATGCGCATTTTGTTGTGTCCCTTGAACACGGTCGGCTTGACGTAATAGCCGCCCGCCAGATCACCAGGCAGAACATTGCGGGCGCCACCGGTCAGCACCTCCGCGCCTTCCTGGCGGCCGATGTCGATATAGGACAGGATCTTCTCCAACTGCTCGGACGAGGCCTGGGCGCCAATCATCGTCGCCGGATCAAGCGGATCGCCCTGCACGATCGCCTCGACGCGCTTGAGGGCGCGTTCCATGAACGTATCGTAGATCGATTCATGGATGAGCGCGCGGCTCGGGCAGGTACAGACCTCGCCCTGGTTTAGCGCAAACATGACGAAGCCTTCGATCGCCTTGTCGAAGAAATCGTCGTCCTCGGCGACAACATCCTTGAAGAAGATGTTTGGCGATTTGCCGCCCAATTCCAGTGTTACGGGGATGAGGTTCTGGCTGGCATATTGCATGATCAGCCGGCCCGTCGTGGTCTCGCCGGTAAAGGCGATCTTGGCAATGCGCGGCGACGACGCGAGTGGCTTGCCCGCCTCGAGACCAAAGCCGTTGACGATGTTGAGCACGCCCGGCGGCAGCAGATCGCCAATAAGGTCGGCCCACAGCAGGATGGCAGCCGGGGTCTGCTCGGCAGGCTTCAGCACGACGCAGTTGCCGGCCGCAAGTGCGGGAGCAAGCTTCAGCATGCCATCAGCAGCGGAAAGTTCCAGGGGATGATCTGGCCGACTACGCCGAGCGGCTCATGGAAATGATAGGCGACGGTGTCGTCGTCGATCTGGGAAAGGCTGCCTTCCTGGCCGCGCACGGCGCCGGCGAAATAGCGGAAATGGTCGATGGCCAAGGGCAGGTCGGCGGCGGTTGTTTCACGGATCGGCTTGCCGTTGTCCCAGGTTTCGGCGCATGCGAGGAGATCGAGATTCTCCGCCATGCGGTCGGCGATGCGGATGAGGATGAGTGACCGCTCTGCAACGCTGGTGCGCCCCCAGGCGTCCTTGGCGGCATGTGCCGCGTCCAGGGCCCCCTCGATGTCCTGGGCATCCGAGCGCGCCACCTCGCAAAGTAGCTGACCGTTCACCGGCGAGTGGTTCTCAAAATAGCGACCGGCGCGCGGCTCGGTCCACTTACCGCCGATGAAATTGCCGTAGCGCTTGTCGAAGGGCGCCTTGACCGAGCGTGAGAATTCAACCTTGTTCATGCGTATTCCTCCCAAAGCTGACGTCGCGGGATGCGACGCTTCGGAAGAGACTTGCGATTTCCGTCTGTGGTTGTCACCGTACCGGTCACAGTGGCCGGGGACGATGTGTCGCAGAATTGCGACAGTCAGACCGAAAGGTCAGTGCGTCCGGTGAAGGTCAAGGCGGTTGAGCTTGCGGTGAAGCGTCGCGCGGCTAATCCCAAGTGCCTGAGCCGCAGCAGAGACATTTCCGTCCGCCCGTGCCAGCGCACGCTGCAGAGCTGCGCGCTCTGCCTCAGCGAGAATTTTGGAGTCACTCTCAGCCCAGCCGAGCAGATCGGCGGCGGGCATCGGTTTGTCGAGGCACTGCTGCGTAATGCCAAGTGCTAGGCGGGCCGAACGGGTCGCACCGACCACAAGGTCGTCGGCATCGACGGCAATGAGTGCGCCGGAGCCTTTGTCACTCACCGGCGCCAGCAGAATTCGCGCCTTCGGGAACGCCATCCTGAAGTTCTCCGCCTCGATCCGGCGCGCCGCGTCGATCACGGCCATCGAAATGAGATTGGCGAAGGCCTCGGTCAGGTCAGCCCGGCACGAAGACACGTCAAGCGCAGCCACAAGATTCCCGTCATGGTCGTGGATCGGGGCGCTGGTGCAACTGAGTAGCGTGTTGCGCGTATGGAAATGTTGGTCACGGTGAATTGTCAGCGCGCGCCCTTCGACAAGACAGGTGCCAATTCCGTTGGTGCCTTGGCTTTCCTCATTCCAGACCGAGCCAGTCCACAAACCCCAGGAATGAAACGTCTTGTCGTCGACGGGCGCGCCGCGCCGTTCGATCGGCACGCCGGCATGATCGGCGAGAAGGACACAGCATCCGATGCCGCCTACCGCAAGATAGAGACGATCGAGACTTGATTGCGCGGCGTTGACGAGAGGTTCGATGCGTTGCCGGGCCTGCCCCAGTTCGGCCTCTGTCAGATAATGTGGAGGGCTGCGGTCAGACGGATCGAGCCGATGCAAATTGGAAGAGCGTCGCCATGAGGCGACCAGCGCGGACTTCGCGGCGGCGTCCGAAGCGATCGCGGCCTGAATGCGGTCGGCATGACGACCGGACAGATCCTCGCTCATGTTCATCCTCCCTTTCAGCTCCTGGTACAGCCTGCCCTAGAAGAGACAACGTTGGCATAGCATCAGGTTCCGCCTTCAATCACCACGCTGTCAATTCGACAGAAGCACCAGAAGGCACATCCTCATGATTCCCGTCAGTTAGTGATGTTTGGCAGATCGATAGTCATTCCTCGCGACTGCGCCTCTGGGTGTTGGCGCCTCTGGGTGTCGATGCCCCAAAGCCTACAAGCATGAACTATGCATTTCATTGATCTTGGGCAAAGACGAACAACTATATTAAGCCGCGGTACCGTGCGGAACGAGGCCGAAAGATTTCTGATTTTGGCCAAGAAAAAAACCAATTTAAGCAAGCATTGAACGCGCTCGGCTTCGCTAAACCAGATCCGCCGGATACCGCGATACCCAGAACTCTGATTGTCGCTGTTTGATCATAGTCGCCATAGGCCTATTGTGGCCCTGGTTGCCGCGGGTGGGCCTGGGCAGACTGCCCGGTGAGATCGTGGTCGAACGTGAGAACGTGACGCACCATGTCGACAGCCGCACTGGGTTTGAGGTCCTAGGGTGTGAGCTTTCAGAGGGTTGTCCATTCGGACCGCACCGAGGAGACTGGAGTTACCAAGCTTCAGCATCCATCGGAGGGTCCGAATGGACAGCCATAAGAATGCCCGTCTGACGCCGCTGGGTCGAGAGGAGATGGCGCTGTCGGTCATTGAGGGGCGTCTTTCCCAAGCCCATGCGGCGCGCGTCCACGGCGTGTCGGCCAAGATCGTGGCGCGCTGGGTCGAGCGCTACAAGGCCGAAGGGCGGGTCGGTATGGTCGATCGTTCCTCGCGGCCCGCCCATATGCCACAGGCCACCCCAGCGTCGACCGCCGAGCGCATTGTGGCGCTCCGGCGGCAGCGTTGGACCGGCAGTCACATCGCCCATGAGGTCGGCGTCTCGCCGCCACCGTCAGCCGGGTTCTCAAGCGTGCCGGGCTGTCGCGGCTGAGCGACATCGAGCCGGCCGAACCGATCCGACGCTACGAGCGCGAGCACCCCGGCGAGATGATCCATATCGATATCAAGAAGCTCGGCCGCTTCAGCCAAGTCGGCCATCGCATCACCGGCGATCCGCAAAAGGGCAAGTCGCGCGGCGCCGGCTGGGAGTTCGTCCATGTCTGCACTCCGCCGGGCCCGGTTTCCCATCGCTTGTGGCTCCCCGACGCCATTTTGTGAATGAGCTTGGCCGCCTGGCGCGTTTCTATTCCGGCTTACGGTCCGCCTGCGGATCGGCCGCAATTGCCAACTCCGCGGCAACCCAAGCAGCTACGACGCGGCGGACCTCGATCTTCGCCTTGCGTAGTCTTGCCCATAGGGCTTTTGCCCGCTCCTCCGGCGACAGGCCCCGCAGCCGAAATGCCTCTATGTGAGGCCCTGCGGCCCGATGGAGCGTCTCCGCGCGGTCGACGGCACAAGGTCAACAGAGTGCGGTTTGATATTGGCAGCCGTCACCAGAGCGCGTCCATGTCGGCCAGCATAACCGCACGGGCAGCCCTTCGGCGTCGTGGCGGGCGTCGCCGCTCGGCCCTGTGGGCTGGAAACGAAGGGGGCATGGGGGTCTTCGCGAGCCAGTTATCCGATCCCCCGCTCAGAAATTTCTACCAACATTCCTGACGGTTACGGCCCAGCATTGTACGATTCTTACATCCTGTTGATGTCGGTCAGGGAGAGAGTACTGTCCTCTCTTCGGCGTGCCCCTTGGGGATGGTCGGATGAGTGTCGTTCAAATTGTCAGTCCAATTCTATATCAGGCTATTGCTGCACTCCTGAACGGGGCGGCTCGCGGAGACATTGTATCGATCAAGGCTGCAATAGAACGAGTCCGTGTGACTGCGCCTAATCTGCGGGCATCTGACGAAGAGCTAACTGAGGCTATCCTTGAGGTAGCTTCCGCCACTGGCCTGTTCGTGTGTTTCGACGGCCGGGAGTAGCTGTCCAGCACGCGCCTCGCTAATCCGTCTAACGTTCCCGCCCAGCATTCCAGGAATTTTGCTTATCGCGGCCCCGCAAGACGGGCGCGCCGTCCTGCTTGATGTTCGTGATTAGCAGAACAAATCCGCTCGCGGTGCAGTTCGGTCCTCTTAAGCATGCAGGCCCGAACATGGCTGAAATCGAGAAAGCCAAACAGAAGGCTATTGCCGAACTTGTGCGGCGGTGGATCACCTCAGAGGTAATCCGCAATTACCTTCGCAACCTGCTAAATCTGCCTGTAGAACGGGAACTGCCGGCCGAGCAAAGGTATTTGCTGGAGGAACTTGCTAGGGCCGACAAAGAGTGACGTATGGCCCCCCACTGGTTCAACCCTCCGGTCCCCGTCAAGACCGAGCGTACCGGGATCATTCGCAACGTCAACAACGCCGAGACAGCCGGCGAGGAGCTGATGAAGTGGACCAAGCGTGGCCCTTGCTGGGACCTCGCGGTGCGCGTTTGCATGGCCGTGATATTCGACGAGATGGAACCCGAGGAGGCCCGCAAGGCATTCCTGGCTGCCGCGATGGAGGAGGGGACGTTAATTCCCCCAACGGCAAATAGCTAAATTCGGATTGCAATGTCAGTCTCTGTAGCCGAGGGCCCGCCGCCCGTGAGAAAAGCGACGGACCCGACAGCGGGTGCATCCACGAAGACTCGACCGCTGCGAGTTCTAAACCCGCGAGGGTCAGCAACGTTCCCGATTATCGACCCGGCGCTACACTGGGTTGGTCAGTAGGCTCCTGCCGCTCTAAGTTCCCCTCATGGGTCCCCTCTGGTTCTCTCCGCCGGTCTACGTGAAGACGAACCGTCCGGGCATTCGCCATGGAGTCAGCCACGTCGAGGGAGCCGCCGAGGAACTCATGGCGTGGGACACCAAGGGCCCGAGGTGGACTAAGGCTGTCCAATCCTGCGTGGACGCGTTCGAGGGCAGAGTCTCCCCTCAAGAGGTCCGTCAAGCCATCGAGGCGGCTGCCAAGGAGGCCAACGTATCATTGCAACCCATTGGTTGGTCCTTCCGGTGTTCGTGAAGACTGAAACCGGTGTCAGGCATGGCTGCAACAATGCGAGGGCAGCCCTTGAGCAGCTCAAGACGTGGACCCGGAGAGGACCTCGCCGGCAAAGGCGGTGACCCTCTGCCTGTCAGATATGGAGCGCGATCCGATTGACCCATGTTTACCGAGACTGACGCACCCTAGGTGCGGGCCCGCGCGATACTGTTTCGATATCTACAGTAACTGGCCCTCCGCCATCGATCCTGACCGTCACTTTGCCATCCTCGGCATCGATCCGGGTTACAAAGCCGGTGATGTCGATCTTTTCGCCAGCCTTTGCTCCCTTGGGTGTGTCGATCGAAAAGGGAAAGCTGTAAGAGGGTATGCTCACGCTCGACACGCCGTTGTCCAGCACCTTCAGGATTGTCACGGTGAGCGTGACTTCATCGCCGATCTTTACAGCCATGGCCTAGCACTCCATTTCCAGCCGATCGGGCACGTCGGACAGCGCCGTCATTCCCACTAAACATTCAATTTTGCTAAAATGTTCCGGAACCGATTGGCCGCCCTGCGGCTTGAGTCGCTGTTTCCGGGAGTCGCCTAGTGCATGAGTAACGCCGCAGACCGGCTTTCATTTGTTGAGTTTCAAGCGCCCACGTTGGTCGAGAAAGCTCCCGGGGCAGCGAATGGCTTCACGAGATCAAATACGACGGCTACCGGACCCAGCTAATCGTCGAGGGCAACACAGCACGAGCCTTCACGCGCCGCGGCTACGACTGGTCGCACCGATACAAAAGAATTGTGCAGGCCGCGGCGAACCTGCCGGTTCAAGCAGCAATCATCGACGGGGAAGCTGTGGTCCTCGGCGAGACGGGGCTGCCGGACTATCAAGCTTTGGAACGGGAGTTGGGCAACCCAAACTCGCCGAAGCTAATCTTCTATGCGTTCGACCTTCTGCACCTCAACGGTCGTGATCTTCGGCAGCAGCCGCTAACGAAACGCAAGGCCGCGCTAGAAAAACTGGTGAAGTACACCGCACCGACGCTGACCTATGCCGAGCATCTGGAGCTGAGCGGGGAGGACGTGTTCCAACATGCATGCCGGATGGGCTTGGAGGGGATCGTATCCAAGCGAGCGGACGCCCCCTATCGCTCAGGTCTCCAGACGAGCTGGCTCAAAGTTAAATGCATCAAGAGCGACACCTTTCCCATTGTTGCCTTCGTTGAGAAGCTCGGCGCCCATCCGCGCCGTATTGCATCGCTCTACATCGGCCGCCGCGAGGGCGACCGGCTCCTTTATGCCGGGAAAGCCCAGAGCGGTTACAATTTGACTGCAGCGCGGCGTCTTCGAGAGCGGCTTGATCCACTGATCATCGACAAGTCGGCCCTGTCGGAACCCGTCAACAAGCCGAAAGCGACTTGGGTTAAGCCAGACGTTCTAGCCGAGGTGCAATTCAGCGGCATCACAGATCGAGGGATCCTGCGTGAGCCAGTATTCAAGGGGGTGCGCGAAGACCTCGTGACGATACCGGCGAAGCCGCCCGCTCTATCGAAGCGGCGACAGACGGTCCGGGAACACGGTGTCCCCCGCGACAATATCCTTCAGCTGCTGCCAGACGCGGTCTCGCCCTCCAAAGAGGAGCTTATGCGCTACTGGGAGCGGGTTGCCGAACAAGCGCTAGTCCATCTCGGTCAGAGACCGCTAAAGCTGGTCCGGCACACCCAAGGGGTCACTTTTTATCACAAGGGCGCGTTACCGAGGATTCCGGCAGCCGTGCATCAGTTGCGTGTCCAGAAGCGCGAGGGGGGCGAAGGCGTTCGGGTATGGGTGGACGACCTTGCCGGTTTGCGCGGGCTGGTCGAGATGGATGCCGTAGAGCTGCATCCTTGGAACGCGACCATTGACGATATCGAGCATGCTGATCGCGTCGTTCTGGACCTCGACCCGGGCGAGGGTGTCGAGTGGGCGGAAGTAATCGAGACCGCGTTGGCGCTCCGCGACATCATGGAAGCGGCAGGCCTGGAGAGTTGGCCGAAGGTGACGGGCGGCAAGGGCATTCATTTGATGGCCCCGCTTGAGACAAAGATGACCCACGACAGCGCCCGGCAACTGGCGAAGTCGCTCGCCCAGTGCCTCGTTGATGCACGCCCCGATCGCTATCTACTCTCCGCCGCTCCGGCAGCCCGAACAGGCCGCATCTTTCTTGATTACCTTCGTAACGGGCGCGGCAACACTGCGGTGGGAGCATTCTCGCCACGTGCCCGACCGGGCTTCCCAATCGCTCATCCTGTAACCTGGGGCCAAGTCGAGCGGGGCATTCGGCCCGACGGCTTCACCGTCGATCACCCGTTCCGGGCGGCTGCCCGAAGGGCCGCGTAGGCGGGACGGCGTCCGAAGTTTTTAGTGCTGCCGGCCGGCGCGGATCCTTGCTCTGTCATAGCAGCATCGAATAACTTACTGTCTACGATCGTGATCCCATTCGATCCTCCCCAACCTCAATCCGCTGGCTGGGGTCGGCGGGCTTTTGCGTTGGTGTCCGGTGAAGCGGCTCGCGGTTCGGCTGTGCGGCAGTGGGAAGGCCTGCCTTTTCCGCGAACCAAACCGGAGGTAATCGTTTCATACTTAAGCGATCTCGGCCGCATGTTTCCAGCATCCCGGCAGGGGACGAGGTCGATAACTTTCTCATCCTGCCGCCAATAGGAGCTCGGTCCGAAGAGGTGTTGCGCGAGTTCGAAGCATTCTTAAAGGGCTGTTTTCCGGAACACGATTTTCTTGCAAATGGCTGCGCCATGCCGTTCGGCGACGACTACCAAGTTGTGCCGATCCGCTGCGTTCACGGCGACGAACCGGGTACGCTGCGCGTGCTCCAGTGCCCCGACCAGTCGGTGATGATGGGCATCGCTGCCGCCTAGAAAAGTTTCAGGCCTGGCGAGCCGCCGGCGTTTAGCTAGCCGCCCGGGACAAGTTGCCCATGACCGCCAAGCCGACCTCTTCCCCGCAGCGACTGCTCCGGTGCGCTGATATTTCCAAGGTAGTTCGACTTGAAACCTGTCGGGCGCATTTAATCCGCGCAATGCTGGCATGGGGCCCCGGGCCTCCCTCGTCGCCGACGTACACTAAATCTGTACATCAACCTAAATTAGGGACCTCGAACTAGCGTCGCCTTCGGCCTGATCAAACGCGAGCTCCACCTTACTTCCGGAACAAATCCAGAATGCTAATTTAGCCAAAAGATCCCTCATGGGTGAAGTTCCGGGAACAAAACGTGAATATCAACCTCTATCGGGCAATGTTCAACTAAAATAATAAAATTATTACCGAAACGAGTGTACACTATCTTTTGAGAAGAAGTAGTCGTTTATAAACTTGAGGAATTGGTGGGAACTTGTTTAATCGCAATCCAGTATTGTTGCTGCCCAGCGAACTTAAGCAAGGAGACTGTTATGGCTAAAATCAAACGTTCACCAGCATGTTGGCAGGCAATGCAATGATTTCATGCGACGCGCCCGGTCGTCCACACATAGCCGTATGTGGAGGGCACTCCTTCCTTGTTCAGACGAACCGATATGCCGGCCATGCTCTGCCCTTCAACAACAAACATGTTGAAGATGCGCCTCACAAGCTCGATTTCGTTTGGCGGGCCGGGCACAAGGAGAACGCGGTCGCCAGCGAGCCCTTTCTGTTCTCCAGGGCCGAGAAGGCATCTGGGCTCGCCATCTTTATCCAGCAACAGTCGCCTGACGCCGTAGGGCACAGGTCCGCCCTGGCTGAATCCGAGACGAGCCTGCTGCAGGTGCGCTCTGGAGACCTTTGCAGATAGCTCGCGGCTGTATTCGCTTGCCATCACCCGTTTCATATTCTTGAGGATCGCAGAGACCATGCTGCCGTCGTTCTCGAATTGTTCGCCGCAATATTCCACCGCGACGCCTGCATCACGACAGAGAAACTCGTAATGAGCGGACTGGTCCGTATCTGGAAAGCGGCCCCAGCGGCTGACGTCAAGGACGAGGATTGCCGAGAAAGTCTTTTGGCCGGTCACGACATCGGCCAGTAACTGCTTCAGTCCGTCGCGACCTCTTATGCTCAAGCCGCTTTTCCCAGCGTCTTTGTAGGTTTGGACGATAGTGTATCCGCGCCGCTCCGCGTACTCTGTAATGGCCATCGCCTGGTTCTCCAGCGAATAGCGTTGAAGTTCAGTGGACATGCGAAGGTAGGTGGTTACGCCTCCGCGCCGAGCGCTCTCTTGTCGGCAACGGACCAGTTGAGCCGTTTACCCGATGACGTCCTTGGCGACATCGGCATCTCACGTGACGAAATCATGTGCGATTTGCGAAGCCGCGCCATCCGTCATGCGGAGGCAGGCGCGGCCGGCACGACGATCGAGCGCACCAGGATCGCTTCGGCCTCGATCCCGAAACGGTTGGCCGCCGGCAGTGGCTACGCCTCGGCCGAGATCCCCTTTGGCTGGTCCACGAGCGCGCGATCGAGCCTTAGATCGAGGCTTCGACAAGCAGCGGCGCGCGGATGGGACCTTCGAACGGCACTACACCTGCGACCCCAAGGACTGGATGTTGACCGACGGGAGCTGGGGATCTCAAAATGATCATGTCAGTTGTTAAGTCCCTCGCGCCTGTGACGCTCGGCACCGTGCTGATCGCAATCAGTCCGGCTTCATTGTCGGCTTCTGACGCTCAGGGCCTCGCGTTCGCTCACGCTGACATGCCAATCAAACAGCTGAAAGACGTCTATTTGGATTGCGGGGAGGCCGCCGGTGCGCGGGGGCGCTCCGCATCTGCTGGTTACTGACGATGAGCTGGTCTACCTTATAGTCGGTGCGGCCCCGGCCTTCCGACTGTCAGTCGCGTTCGACCACCACGAATAGCCTCGCTTGGGAGCGTGTTGGCGTTCATGTTAAACCCATCGCCACGGCTAAACCCACGACAAGCGAAATGGCCAGGGCGACAAATACTGGAAGATGATGCATAACGGCTTCGTACCGACCGCCAAGACAACGGTCGACGAACGTTTGGAAACAGTCCCATCACGGTCCCACACATGGCTAACAAAAGGTTAACCATCTCATCGCTAGCGGGCTAGTGGAGAGGAAACTCGCTAGCCGCCCCTAAGGCCCCTCACGTCTCGTCACTGGTTCAGCCCTCCGGCTGCCCCCGTCAAAACCGAGCGTCCCGGATCATCCGCAACGTCGACAACGCCAAGACAGCCGGCGAGGAGCTGGTGAAGTGGACGAAGCGTGGCCCTGGGTGGGACCTCGCGGTGCGCGTTTGCATGGCCGTGATATTCGACGAGATGGAAACTGAGGAGGCCCGCAAGGCATTCCTGGCTGCTGCAAAAGAGGAGGGGACGTTACTCCCCCAATGGCAACTAGCCAGGAAAGCGGTTGAAATTTGGGAGGGACGATGCGGTCGCGCTCTCCCACGGTGGGTACGTCCTCGGCTATGTAAGTGGTGACCTCGATGAGAGCGCAGCTTGCCTCGATCGCGCGCTCGCTCTCAACCCGAACTTGGCAGCTGCCTTGGGCCCCAACAGCTGGGTGAAGGTTTGCTTGGGCGAGCCAGACAGAGCCGTCGAACACGCCGCGCGTGCGATGCGGCTGAGCCCATTTGATCCGCGCCTGTTCGCTTGGCAGTTCAACACTGGGCTCGCTCATTTCTGTGCTGGCCGCTACGGCGATGCCGTCGCGTGGGCTGGAAGGTCGTTGCGGCACCAACCAAACTACGCGAGCGCGATGCGCGTAGTGGCGGCGGGCCATGCCTGGGCGGGGCGGCTCGCGGAAGCCAGGGAAATGATCGCCCGCTATGCGCGTTCGACCCGGCGCTGCGGCTTTCGAATCTTGTCGACGTATTGCCGCCGTTCCGGCGATGGACGATCGGAATAGGTATACCGAGGGCCTTCGTAGGGCGGGACTTCCAGAGTAACACGTATCAGTTTAAAGGGCGTCGTTGCGTCCACATTGATCGGGGCGATTTAAGGTGCCCGCATACGTGTGGATCTTCGCAATGTGGCAGGCACCTCAGCCTTGGTTGGTGCGAACGATGACTGCCCAGTCGGTTGAGGACGGGCGGGCCTCTATCCCAAATGAACGAGACATGGTCTGATCTCCTGCGGTTTCGGTTGGCACGCCTTCTCGGCGCTTGCGGGTGATCGCAGCTTTGCGGGGAAACAAGCGTTTGAAGGCCCGTCGTTTCGCTGGATTGCGGATCTGGCGCTGTTCACGAGGCTAGTGCAAAAAACCTCTCGATTTCCCACTGCCGTTCCCACTGCACATCAAACGCTGACGGCCGAGGTTTAGCCGTCCGGGGCGATCCCGGTCGCGCAACATCCGAACTCAGGAGTGAATGACATGCAGGACGACACAATGGTCATGGAAAAGGCTTCCATGAAGAAGGCGCCGCGGGAGCCGAGGAACGGCGTTGACACGCCCACCCTTCTGGCCACCATAAACGCCGTCGCGGGCCAGCCGGAGCTTGCCAAGTTCCAGTTCCGTGCCAAAAGCCGGTGGATTGCGGGCACCCACAGCAGCAGCACGATGACCAACTTCTTCGGAGCCGGCGCCGAGCAGTCCCACGCGATGGCCTACCAGGCTGATAGCGACCATCCAGCGGTCCTGTGCGGCGCCGACAACGGCCCGACGCCGGTCGAATATCTTCTCCACGCGCTTGCTTCATGCCTTACAGCCGGTATTGCGAACATTGCGGCCGTGCGTGGGGTGACGCTTCATCAGGTGGAAGCGACAGTGAAAGGCGACATCGACCTTCGCGGCATCCTCGGCATCTCGAATGAAGTCCGCAACGGCTATCAGGGCATCCGTGTCTCCTTCAAAATCAAGGGCGATGCTCCTGCCGAGAAGCTCGAGGAGATCGTAATGCAGTCGCGTGCCCGTTCCGCGGTGTTCGACGTACTGACCAACGGCGTGCCGATCTCGGTTGCCGTGAAAGGCTGATCTCTGATCGAAGCAACATCGCCGGCTTCGTCCAGGAAAGGATGGCGCCGGCGATCTGGTGCCCCGCTATATAAGGTGCAGATTCCATGCAGCGCACAGACGTGGCCGTCATCGGCGCCGGACAGGCGGGTCTCGCCATGAGCCATTGTCTGAGCGAAAGCGGCATCGACCATGTCGTGCTGGAGCGCGGCCGGATCGCTGAGCGCTGGCGCAGTGAAAGGTGGGATTCCCTTCGCCTGCTCACGCCCAACTGGATGACGCGCCTGCCCGGCGGCAGCTATCGCGGTGCCGACCCCGATGGCTTCATGACAACGGCCGAGACCGTCGCATTCCTGGAGAATTACGCGCGCTCGACAACTTCACCGATAGAGGACGGTGTGGAGGTGCTCTCGACCAAAAGGATCGACAGAGGCTTCCGGCTGCTGACCAATCGCGGCCAATGGAGCGTGCGTGCGATCGTGGTCGCGACCGGATACAGCGACAGGCCACGCATTCCGTCAATAGCGAGGCAGATCTCCCCCCGTATCAGGCAGATCGTGCCGCGGGGCTATCGCAATCCTCAGCAACTGCCTCAGGGTGGCGTTCTCGTGGCCGGGGCCTCGGCGACCGGCATACAACTTGCGGAAGAGATCAATCGCTCCGGGCGCCCGGTGACCCTGTCGGTCGGCAGTCATACACCCCTACCGAGGCTTTACCGCGGGCACGACATCATGTGGTGGCTCGACCGGCTGGGAATGCTCGCCAAGCCCGTCGCTGAAGTTCCGGATCTTGATGCAGCAAGACGGCAGCCCTCGTTACAGCTGATAGGCACACCCGAACGCAGGACGCTCGACCTTGCCGGTCTCGAGGGGCAAGGCGTTCGTCTTGTCGGTCGAGCGGCTGCCGCTGGCGATACACGCATTCGGTTCGACGGCGATCTCGCTGACACGACCACGGCGGCGGAACGCAGGCTGAGGCGGGTGCTGGCCAAGATCGACCGCGCGGCCGTCGGCGAGGGCCGCTGCCCAATCGATCCGCTTCCCATTCCGAACCTGATTCTGAACGCCGAGCCGACCGAAATCGATCTCATCGACCAGGGTATCGAGACCGTCGTATGGGCCACCGGCTATCGCCGGGAATACCCATGGCTGAAGCTGGATGTTTTCGACGCCCAGGGGGAAATTCTGAACGATGGCGGCGTCTGTCCGTACCCGGGACTTTACGTGCTCGGCCTCAATTTCATGCGTCATCGAAGCTCCAGCTTCCTTGACGGTGTCGGCCGCGATGCCGAGGCGCTGACGGCGCACCTGGCAATGTTTCTCGCTGCTCCGCACCGAGCCGCGGCCTGACCGCCCAATACAACGCTGGCGCGGCAAAAATCCACGCTGCCTTCAACGATGAGGCACACGGCGGACCCCGACAAAGGTCCCCACTGGCGCCGCAGTCAGCGGCCCGCAACCAATGGAGAAAACAATGAGTGCAATGGTAAATCCATCCGGGTCCCTCACCACAACGCGAGGTTTGCGCGGGGCCGGCGGAACAATGTTGGCCGCAGTCTGGCGTTTCATTCGCATCCACGGGGATCGTCGGCAGCTTTACGAGGTTGCCAGACTACATCTTGCGCGACGTCGGCGTCACCCGCTTAGAAATCAACTCGATCACCTCGTTTGGCAGGCGTGATACCAGCCGTCGGATGCGTCCTTCGAAGGAGGAGGAGGGCGGGGCTCGGTGACCGCCGCATCGACGTTCAATGTCTTGCATGAGGCGTGCAACGCACCGCTTGTAATCGCCCTGCACTGTTCGGGCGGCAGCGGACGACAATGGCGCGCATTGTTGGAGCGGCTCGACGACACGTTCCGGTTCAGCGCACCCGATCTGATCGGCGCGCCGGGCGGCGGAACCTGGACTGGTTCCGCCGCTTTCCGTTTGGCTGACGAAGCCGCTGCCATCATAGAAATGATCGATCGCCATGAGGGACTTGTGCATCTTGTTGGCCATTCCTATGGCGGTGGATTGGCGCTGCATATAGCTGCGAAGCGTCCACATCGAATAGCCAGCCTCTCGCTTTATGAGCCCTCTGCCTTTCACCTGCTGCGCGAGCTGGAATCGGAGGGGCACGAGGCATTGGGTGAGATCTTGGGGATCACAGGCGCCGTTCAAGACGGCCTGATCAACGGCCGTTACCAGACCGCGACAGCTCGTTTTATCGACTATTGGGGTGGGGACGGCGCATTCGCTGCGATGAAGCCGGAACTGCAGGTGGCGCTTGTGCGGTTTCTGCCGAAGGCCAGCCTGGACTTCCAGGCATTGATCCATGAATCGACGCCAGCAAGCGAATATGCCCGGTTTGGCTTTCCGGTCCTGGTATTGCGTGGCGAATTTGCGCCAGTTCCAACGCAGCTCATCGCCCGGGAACTCGTTTCCCGTGTTCCGACTGCGATCGGGGCGATTGTTCCTGGCGCCGGACATATGGGGCCGCTGACCCACGCAAATCTGGTGGCGGATCGTTTGGTCCGTGGGATATTGTTGCACGACACCGCACGATCGCGAGCCGCGTGACCGCGACTTGCTTGCCCTAAGGGCAGCGCAAACCTTCGAAGCAGATCCTTGGGTGCGGGGGATCACACCGTAGCGGTTATGCGATCGCGCGCGATTTTTCCGGCCGGGACCTCTGTGTCGGAAAAATCCTCCGCATCTGCATTTCTGAGTAGAGCCTGCCCGCTTCCGCGAGAGCGGCATCCGCGCTAGCGATTTTACCGCGACGCTTCGCGAGGCCGAGAGCCAACAAGGAGCGGGCAAGCTCCGGCCGCAATTCAACCCGCCTGGCAAGATTGCAGGCCTGTTCGAGCCAGCTCATGGCTGATCTGGGAGGTTTCAGCTCGGCAATACCGCGCAGTACGATGATCTCGCTCCACGGATCGCCACGTCCCCGTGCAAGCTCGAGCGCATGGCCCAGATTGGCCGCAGCTTCCGGCTCACACAGGCGCGCACGCACGCATGCGAGCACCGCGCGCGCGTGACATTCGAACTGGGCAAGATCGAGCCGCTCAGCCTCGGTCACCGCCATTTCCAAGGTGGCGCCCGCGTCGTAGTTGCGGCCGAGCAGGAATTCCGCGTGCCCAAGCATCGTCAACAGCCATGGCCGCAGAAGGATTGATGCGCTGGTCGCAGCTTCGGAGGACCACAACTGCAACGCCTCGACAAGCTCCGGCTCGGGCCCGCGCAGGACACCCACCACACCGGTGAAATAGGCGGCAGCGCAGCTGTCGATCGGGCGCGCCACTTCGGCGGCGACCTTCTGGAGTTCGGCAAGCGAACGCTCCGCATCGTCGAAACGGCCAAGGCGCGCTTCGGCCTGCGCGCGATGTCCCAGGTACCAAACCGCTCGCGCACCGAGCTGTCCGAAACGCTCCAGACGCCAAGCTTTGGTGAACCTCTCCTCATGCGGAACAAGCCGCTCGAGCACCTGCCGCGCCTCGCTGCGGATCAGAAGCGCCTGTGAGGCGGCCAGATCCGACTCGCTTATGCAGCGCTGCACGCCATTTGCCGTGGCGCCGCGCTTGAGTGTGTCGGCCGGTTCCAGCGCCTCCTCGTAGCGGCCATGGGAGCTGTTGAGATAGCTCAAATGGAGCAGCACCTCGGAGATGAGTTGCGGATCGCCCAGTTCCATGGCCAGTTCGCGCGCTTCCAACAGCTGCGGCAGCGCCTTCCGATAGGCACCCAGGGCGCCGTAGGCAGGCCGCATCCGCACCCGCAGGGCTATTGCTTGGGCGAGAGTTTTCGGATTTCGGGGCAACGCGGCGACCGCCTTGCGGGCGCGTTCTAGGAACTGGACGGCGGCGGAATAGGCCGAGCGTTCCTCAGCCCGACCCGCCGCTTGCAGCAGATAGTCCGCGGCAGGTTCCCACGCCTCGGCACGAAGCGCGTGCTCCGCCATTTCCTCGACGTGATGGTTCAGCGATCCGGCATAGAGCGTGTCCATCGCAAGCAGTGCACCCCGATGCAGCCTTTTTCGGTCCTCCGCCAGCAGGGATTCGTAGGCCACCTTGAGCGTCAAGGCGTGCTTGAACGTATATTCCACGTTAGGATAGCTCTGGACCTCGAACAGGAATTCCAGACTCTGCAGTTTGGCCAGGCATGATTCCAGTTCGGCATCCGGCAGCGGCGAGAGCGCGCTCAGCAGCGGATATGGAACATTCTTACCGATAACCGAAGCGACTTGGAGTACCTGCCTTTCCGAGTCACCCAGCTGCTGGATACGTGCGGCGATGAGCGACTGAACCGTCGAGGGGATGGTGATGGAGTCCACCGGCGTCTTGAGCTCGTAGCGGCCCGAATGGCCGACAAGTGCACCGTCCGCAACCAGTCGGCGCACCATTTCTTCCAGAAAGAGCGGTGTGCCCTCGGCCCGCTCGGCAAGTGTTTTCCGCAGTTCACCCAGGCTGGGATCGGATCCCAGTAATTCGGTGAGGAACTGGTCCATTTCGTCCCGCGCGAACCGCTCCAGCCTCATCTGCTGAAAATAGCCGCGGCGGTTCCATTCATGCCGGTACTGCGGCCTATAGGTGGCGAGAAGCATGATGCGGTTGGCGCCCATCACTTCGACCAGCCTGTTGACCACGGCCTCGCTCTCAGCATCGATCCAGTGCAGATCCTCTATAAGCATGGCGACGGGCGAGGCTCGGCTCAAAGCAACCAGAAAAGCGCTCATCGCCTCGGATACCCGTGAGGTCCGCTCCCGCGCATCGAGATGCCGCCACGCAGAATCGTTGACCGGCAGGTCCGCGAGGAATGAAAGCGGCGCCGCATGACGTGGATCCAGGTCCAGTTCCGCCTGCTTAAGGGCAAACAGGCGCTGGGCGTCCGCCAAGCCGTCCTCGCCGCGAATGCCACAAGCCGAGAGCAACAGCTTCTTTACAGTGCCCAGAGCGACCGATGAATCAAACTCCAAACCGCCGCATTCAAGGACAGTAAAACCAGCAACCTCGTCGAGGGAGAGAAATTCGTGGGCAAGTCTCGACTTGCCCATGCCGGGATCGGCGACGATCCCAATGATCTGGCCGTGGCCCTCCCTGACCCGGCGCCAAGTTGCAAGAAGCATTTTGAGCTCAAGCTCGCGCGCCACCAATCCGGTAAGGCCGCGGTTGGCCCTCAGGTGCCAGCGCGACAGAGCGTGGTTCTCGCCCAACAATTCGTAAATACGTTCGTCACGGCCAAGTTGCGGATGCTCCGAATGCGCTAAGCGGTGCATCTGCACATAGCCTCCGGCGGCTGCGCGCGCCCGGGCCGTTGCGGCGATCGTCGCACGGTGCAAGGCACGCATCAGCCGGTTGGCTGCACGCGGCGCGGCGCCGGCCAGTTCAACCTTGCTGCCTTCGCTCGTCCATTGTTGCCGCACGATGACCTCGCCGGTGTCTATTCCGGCCCTCAACCGGGTGCCGCCGTGGGAGAGCTCCTCCACGGCTAGCTTAGCCGCAAGCGCGGCGCGGCACGCAAGATACGCGTGATCCTCTGTGGCGCGAGCAAGGCCGAATGCTGCCGTGATTGTCCCGTCAGCAGACGATGTGATGGTACCGCCATGGCTCTCCACGACCTGTATCAAGCGATCCTCGAGGGGCTGGAATTCGCGGATCGCCACCTCCGGATCTTCTGTTTCGAGGAGATGCATGGGACTGACCACTTCCGCGGCAAGCACAGTTATGTACTGCCGAGAGCGGTTGATTCCCAAGGACGCCGGAGGACCCGCGAGTTGCTGCGTCTGTTCGGGGTCCGCAAGAAAACGACGCGTTTCATCCACAAAGGTTGCGAACGCCGGTTCGTGACCAAGCAGCACGTGATTGGCGCTATCGAGCGCCACGAAACGCGCGCCGGGGATTTTCCCAGCCATTGCCTGACCATGATCGAACGGAATGACGGCATCCTCAATGGCATGCATCACCAGGGTCGGAACGCGAACTCGGGGCAACAGGTCGTCCACATCGATGACGGCGCCTTCCTCGAAGATTCGATGGGCAATCTCCGGCGAGACGGTACTGCGTTGCAGCTCATTGTACCAATTCTTCTGTTCCGGCGTTGCTTCCGGAATGAAGAGGGAGGTGAACATCTGGCGGAATACCGGGTCGTCTTGGCCCCAGCCCTCCTGTATCAGCGCTCCCATGGCTTCGCGACGCGCTATTTCGCGCTGATTGCCTCGTTTGCGCCAGCCCTTGGTAAATCCGCCATACAGCACCATTCCCGCCACGCGCTCAGGATGCCTTACGGCATAGGCGATCGAGACGGCACACCCTTGGGAAATGCCAAGCAGGGATACGCGGCGCAGACCAGCGGCATCGATGATGCTCTCCAAGTCGGCGACCATGGCATCAAAGGAAAGGTCGGCGGGATACCGGTCTGATAGGCCGTTGCCGCGCTGGTCGTAGCGTATCAGCTGGTAGTGCGCGGAGAGGCCCTCGATCCAATGCTTCCACACCGGACTGTCCCATTCGAGCTCGAGATGGGACATCCAGTGGGCGGCCCTCACCAAAGGGGGACCTTGACCACTCAATGCGTAGGCCAGGCGCGCGCCGTCGGGTGTCGTGCACCGGCGGATCTCCTGCGCAAGCACCACTTCCGGCGGAGAAGCAAGCTGCATCTCCGGCGTAGGCAGAACCTGCGTCGAAGTGACGGTCTCACCCGCGGGAGCGATCTGAGTGTCCGTTCTCGTGGCGCTGCTTTGGACCATGGCGGACTGCCGTGCAGCCTCGCTTAGACGGCGGATGTCGGCTCGAAGTGCGCCGTCCTCGGGCTCCAGCGCCTGCAGGTCATGCGCGTACGGAAGCGCCCGAGCAGGGTCATCATCCGCCAGCCGGTCGACGAGCACGCGAAGGATGCGCAGACGCGTCACGTGTAGTTCGTCGGCAGTCGCAATGCGCCAGGCCTCGAATTCCGGACAGCGCGGCAATGAAAGGTCATCCAGGAAACGTCCGCGAAACGCTCGGGCGAGGGCCTCCAGTTGCTCCCGTTCAAGGGCCTCTATGTCGCGAGCGCCGAGGCCCCGGAGAGGCGCGATGTCCAGCGTCATTTGGCTGGTGTTCAGGCGAACTGCGTTGCGGTCGGCTTGCAGGATCTCGCCCTGCCCGAGGTCGACGACCTGCCGTATCTTGGAGAGACTCCAGCGAAGAGCGCCGCGAGGGTCGTCCGGTACCTCCCAGAACATTTCGCAAAGGCGCTCGCGCCGCTGCGGGCGCTCGACAAGCGCAAGATAGGCCAGCAGCGCCCGCGTCTTTTTCGAACGCGGCAAGGAAACGACCTCGCCATGGCGAAGGACGGTCAGATCTCCGAGGAGGCGAATTTCGAGCGACACTTTGCCGATCCCAGTGCGCCTGCTAAATTAGCGGTAGATTGTATCAAGTTCGTGCCGCTGCCGAAACCGTTCGTTTCAGAAACGCGAGCGATCTGACTTGCTCCTCGCTTCGGGGAGGTCGGCACGGAAAAGTCTACATGAAGCCGAGCCGTAAGCGGATGGCGTCCGTGTTGGCTCGTTCTGGGTTGGTAGCGACGATGCGTCTCACGCCGCCGCCCGCATCCATCGGGGCAGCAGGCTGTCGGGATTTGCACATGCGCCGGGTGTGTAGTTTGCGCCAATAGACTCCAGCCGGGCGCCGAGCGTGCCGTCTCGCCATGCTGCAAGTGTATCCAGGCAGCCACCGAGATGCTCGCCGCCGACAAAGACCTGCGGAATTGTAGGCGAGCCAATCCGGGCTCTCAGGGCCTTTCGGATTTCTCCGTCCAGGCCGATCTTCTGGAATTCCGGGGTATCGATGTCGATGGACTTGTAGGCGATTCCGGCACGATCGAAGAGCTTTCTTACCGTCCAGCAGAATTCGCACCATGTCAGAGCGAACATGACTACCGGGTGCTCCAAATCATTGATCGCCTCATCAATAAACTCATGCGCCGACGGATCGATTTGGATGTCGTTCGCGGGCGCCGATGACAGCGCGAAGGATGGCGGCCGGTCGAAGCGGTAGCCGGGTGTAGAGTGAGAGATCGCCTCCTCGGCCTCCGACATTTCGTCGCTGATATGATCGAACAGGATCGTGCTGAGATACCGCTCGCCTGTGTCAGGCAACATGCAGAGCACGCTCTGGTCCGGGCCGGCGCGCCGAGCGATTTCCAGTGCCCCGCTCAAGGTTGCTCCGCCGGAGATGCCCGCCAATATTCCTTCTTCCTTCGCAAGCCGGCGTGCGACTTCTAGGGCGCTGGCACCTGAAACGGGCAGGATCTCGTCCACAAGGTTGTCGGCCATGGCATTGCCTACAATTTGCGGAATGAAATCTGGGCTCCACCCCTGCATCGGGTGTGGCCGGAAGCGGGTGTGCGCTCGTGTCGGCAGTCCGTGGTCGTCAAAGCTTTGGGGAATGCCGCTCGACAGCAGTGCCGAATTATCGGGCTCGCACACGATGATTCGCGTTTGCGGCCGCTCGCGCCTGAGCACTCGCGCCACACCGGCAAGAGTTCCGCCGGTCCCTGTGCCGGTGACCCAGTAATCGAGTGGACGGTCCTGGAAAGCCGCGAGAATTTCGAGCGCTGTCGTGCGGGCATGAATATCGGCGTTGACGGGCGTCTCGAATTGCCGGCAGAGGAACCAGCCGTGCGTTTCGGCCAGCTCGATCGCCTTGGCCAGCATGCCGCTGCCACGCTCGACGGCAGGTGTCAACACGACCTTGGCACCGAAGAAACGCATGAGCTTGCGGCGTTCGAGGCTGGCGTTTTCCGGCATGACGATAACAAGAGGATAGCGTTTCGTGGCGCAAACCATGGCGAGCCCAATGCCTGTGTTGCCACTCGTCGCCTCGATCACGGTCTGGCCAGGTCGAAGTAATCCAGAACGCTCCGCTTGTTGGATGACGGCGGCGGCAAAACGGTCCTTGACCGATCCGCCAGGATTGAACGCTTCGATCTTGGCATAGAGCGAGGCGGCGCCGTTGTTTATGCGCGAAAGGCGCACGACCGGCGTGTCACCGATCGTGTCGAGAATGCTGTCGTGGATTGGGCTCATCTCAGTTGGTCCTTGTTTAGCGACGGCGGCATTCCGTCCCTTTGATCTCTGAAATTGGCAGGAAAGCCGAGGTTTGCAGCGTTTGACCCAACGTGGAATTCAGCGATTCCAACGCTTGAATCAGTGGCCCACTGCAGGATCTGGAAGTCCGCCGCCGCATGGGGCCAGCGCTCTCGCACCGAACGACGCCAATACAGCCAGCACGGCCAGATTGGCTGCGCCCGCGGCAGATGCAATTAGGAAAGCGGGCCTATAGCTGCCGAAGTGGTCATAGACGAAGCCGCCGAAATAACCGGCCATGCCCATGCCTACCCAGGCGATCAGCATGACAGTGCCGAGTGACTGGCCAAAGCGTTCGGCTGGCACAAACTGGCGTACGCAGAGGATCAGGCAGGTCATGTTTCCAGCAAAACCAAAACCGAAGACTGCCGACAGCACCATGAGGCTCAGCTGCTGGTCTAGCGCGGGAAAAATCGCAACGCATGCGGTCTGAATGAAAGATGCCAGTGCATAGGCAGCAAGGTTGCCTGCCCGGTCGGCGAGGAGCCCGAATGCGATCCGCCCGGCGGCGCCGAACAGCATCGCGATCAACAGGCTGAGCGATCCGACATCCGAAGATCCGCACACGGCCGTGACGAAGCTCGTGAGGTGCATCAGCGGGACCCCCATGCAGGCGCAGCAGAGAAAGGCTGCCGCAGACAGGAGCGCCACGGGAGAAATCCGGCCACCTTGGAAAGCTGGCTCTGTTGAAAAACGCACGGGGACGGGAAGAACGTCGCCGAGGGGCGGCCTTTGAACCGCAGGCAGAAGGATCGCCAGCGCAGCCATTGTCGCCGCCGCCATCACCGCATATGCGAAGCGCCAGCCGACGCCATCAATCAAGGCATTCGCGGCGTACGGCAGTATGCCTTGACCTAGGGCTCCTCCTGCTGTGACGGTCCCCACCGCGAGGCCCCGGCGGCGGTCGAACCAGAGCCCGGTTACCGCAAGTACCGGCGCATAAAGACAGGCAAAGCCGAGCCCGCCCAGCGCGAAATTGGCGGCATAGATCTGCCAGAGCGAAGTAGCGAAGGACATCGCGGCAAGCGCTATCACCATACCTGCCGAGCCGATGAACAGCAGGTTTCTGGTATTCAGGCGATCGGACAACCGGCCCCAGAACAGCCCGCCCAAGGCCATGCCGACGCTTGACAGCGTGTAGGCAAGGCTAATATCGGCTCGCGACCAGCCAAACTCCGCCTCAAGCGGCCTGATAAAAACGGATGTCAGCGCTAGGCTACCAAATCCGAACGCCATGGCAGTCGTAGCACCGGCCGCAGCCAACAGGCCGCGCAGCCGCATTGTGTTACCCCGAACCTCGCTGTTTCCAGCCGGTGGTGATTGACGATTCGACATGTTTCTGCCCTCAGAACATCTTCGGAGCTGTCATCGTCCAGCGGTATGGAAGCAGGCGTGTGCATCAGCGTAGAAACTCCGGACCCGGCCGTGGAAACGGCCCACTTTGGACCTGCAATCTACCCGACAGGAGGGGCTGATACCGAGATCAGGCCTAATCGAGAATGGTAAATCCCCAGAACCAGACGAGGCGGGCAGTGATCGGATAGCCGGCGCCGTCTGACAGACGTTGCAGATGTGCGGTCTCTGATGTAATTTAGCACTTGATCAAGTGAGAAATATGCCCGCTGCCGCGACGGCTTTTCTCCCTTTTTTGTCCCGGCAGATTGCATGCTCTCTAACGGACCTGGCTACCCCATGCGGTGTTCTTGTGGTCGCGAGGTAACAGCGTTTATGGGGTTGCCATGCTCCGACTTTGCGCAATCGTCGCAGCCTTCCTCCTTGCGAGCTTCACGACTTTTGACGCTTGCGCCGACCGAAGGGTCGCTTTTGTCATCGGCAATTCGGACTACCGACAATTCCCCGCGCTCAAGAACCCGGTCAAGGATGCCGAGGACGTGTCGAAAACATTTCGACTGGCAGGATTCGAGGTCTTCGTCGCAAGCGATCTGACGAAGCTGCAATTCGAAGAACAGTTCCGCAACTATCTTGCCGCCGTTGACGGCGCCGACCTGGCGGTCGTCTACTATTCCGGCCACGGTTTTCAGATCGGCGGCGAAAACTTCCTGATCCCGGTCGATGCCTCCTTGAAGGAGGCGGCGGACATCGAGGTCCAGGCCATCAAGCTCAACGATGTGCTGGGACAATTGCGTTCGAAATCGAAGATCCAGGTGATCATCCTTGATGCCTGCCGCAACAATCCGTTTCCGCGCAAGAACTACTGGCTGAGAGACCAGCTCATTGCCACCGGTAACGCCGGGCTCGCCCAGGTCAGAAGCTCGCTGAACACACTGATTGCATTTGCCACCGAACCCGGGGCGGCGGCGTATGACGGGGCCGGCGAACTCAGCCCGTTTTCGGCGGCGTTTTCCCGTCGCGCGCTAGCGCCTAACCAGGAAATCCGCACCGTAATGGCGGCGGTACGCCGCGATGTGGTGGAAGCTACAAACGGCCTCCAAGTTCCCTGGGAGAACTCATCACTGATTGACGAAGTCGTGCTGATGCGCCGCAGCAGTCGCCCCGCACTGCCGCCGGTGCTGGAGAAGGTCGTGCTGTCGGGTGTTGGACCCGTCGGCTTGGGTCTGCCCGAACCGGTAGACGTCGACGGCGGCACGATCACCCTGAGCATTGAAAGACCGCCTGCCCTGGGGCGCCTGATGCTGGACGGCAACCCCGTCGAGGTGGGCGTGCCGATTCAGGGCAAGGACCTCCCGCGCTTGCAGATGGACGTTCCCAAGGGTGTCGCTGCGCAGGAAGAGGTGGATATGCTGGCCTATGCCACGCATGACAATTGGGGCGGTCAAACCCAGGGCATTCTGGTGTTTCGGGTCAAGAGCGGCGAAGGCCCACAGGGTAAACAGATCATGGCCTCGCTCGAGGCCGAGCAGAAGCAGAAGGTATTGCAGCGTGGCATTCATATCACCGGTGCGGCAGAAGCGATCGAAAACCGCGACATCGATGTTCCCATGGGCGTCGGTCCGGTCTCCCTGAAGCTTGATTTCCCGACCGAAGATCCCGCTGTCACGCTGAAAGTTTCGAAATATCCGACAACGGGAACGCTCTCGCTGCCCGATCGAACCCTGTCGCCCCAGTCGAGCCTGATGGCCGCAGAGGTCGATCGACTGCGCTACGAGCCACAGATCGGAGCCGAAGCCACGGTCGAGGTCGGCTTCGAGATTCGGGCGGACAGCAGCTCTTCAAAGCCAGCCACGATGAAACTCTCGCCGATAGTCGATCCGTGCGATACGGCTGCCGGCGAACCTCTGGACCTGCAAGGCGTCGTCCCCGGCCTGCTGCCGAACGAAATTGGCGCCAGCGCGGTAGAGCTTTGCGAGACCGCCGTGAAAGCTTATCCCGACGTTGCGCGCTTCCGCTATGAACTGGGGCGCGCGCTCCTTGCGGCAGGCAAGGTCGATGAGGGCAGGGCAGCCATCGAGCAAGCCGCCAAGAAGGGACACGTACGTGCCGTGTTCGAGCTAGGCTACATGTATGCGACCGGAACCGGAATGGCTGTCGACCGCGCACAGGCCAACGCGCTTTACGCCGCTGCGTCCGACAAGGGGGATCCCTACGGCATGACGTCGTGGGGTCGCGCCTTGTTCAATGGGTATGGCGTCAAGCCCGACACGGCCAAGGGGTTGGACCTGCTGCTCAAGGCAGCGGCGATGGGGCATACCTATGCAATGAACGATCTGGCCGCGATCTTCACCGAGGGCCGCAACGGCGTGACCGCTGACCAAGCCCGCGCCGTTGCGTTCCTGCAGGCCGGCGTCCAGCGGCAGGATATGTATTCTATGAACCTGCTCGGCCGCAATTACTTGTCTGGGCAGGGCGTTGAGAAGGATCCGAAGACGGCGCTGGCGCTGTTTCAGCAGGCAATCGATCTCGGCCAGCCCTATGCGCCCGGCAGCCTCGCACGCATGTATCGGGACGGTGTCGGTGTGGAACGGAGCCTCGCGGAAGCGCAGCGATTGTTCGAAATCGGGATCGCACGGGGTGACCCGTTCGCAGCTTACGATCGCGCGGCTCTCGAAATGCAAAAAGGCGACAAGGCCGATCAGGGTCATGTCGTGCGTTTCCTTGCGTTTGCGGCTGCGCTCGATGTGCGCAAGGAACTGCCGGACGCCCAAAGAGCGCTGGCAAAGTTCGGTCCGAAGCCAAAAACAGCGGCCTTGAAGCAGCTGCGCCAGGAACTGAAATCGAATTTTCCCCGGTCGGGTTCACTGGACACGCAACTGGTTAACGCGGCCAGACGGGCTTGGGAAGAAGCCAATCCGCGTCGGGACTTGTTTTGACTGAGGAGGAGGCAATGGCAGGCAGAGTATTGAAACAGGCAATACTTGGAACAGCGTTATCCGGCATCATGGTGGGCCTCATGGGTTGCACCTCCCTGGTCCCTAGGGTTGAACCGACGCCGCTGGTCGCCACGCCCGCGCCAAAGGTTCTTCGCAGAGTTCCCCCGCCAAAGGTCGTCCGCAGGGTTGCTCCGTCAAAGGTCGTCAAGCCTGCTCCCAGGAGGGCCGCCAAGAAAGTGATCATACCGGTTGAGGAGGAGCCTGTTCCTGCGCCTGTGTTCATTCCTCCTTCGGGCGGGAGCGGCGGGAGCGGTGGGAGCGGCGGGAGCGGCGGCGGGGGAGGCGGCTGGGGAGGATGATCAGCTCAAGTTGTGAGGGCCAAGAAGGATCGCAGAGCCCAGAAGACAAGCTGCCTTGTGTTTGGAAAATCTGCGACGGGTTGTTTTTCCCGTTCATCAAGGACGAAAGAAACGCGAAGGCTGGCATCTGATTGAGGGTCGGAAAAGCGCGGCGCGCCGGTTGTCGCACATCACTAGGCGGTCTCGAGCCGGCTGAACCGAACCGGAATGAGTTTCCGGGTCTCGAGCTGCCCTGCCGCATCCTTGTCGATGACAGTCAGAAACTGTGCTTCTTTAGATCCCAAAGGCAGTACCAGCCGTCCCCCCGGCTTGAGTTGCGTCAGAAAAGCCGGCGGTGTCTGCTCAGCCGCCGCCGTGACCAGGATTTTGTCGAGCGTGCTCGGGCCAGCCGCGAGACCCGTCTCCGACACGAATGCCGACATTGGATAAGCCGAGGTCATGCAGGAGAGCCTCCGCACGGCTTGCGAATTCCTCGATGATTTCTACGCTCCAAACTTGCCCGGCGAGTCCCGCGAGGATTGCGGTTTGGTAGCCCAGGCCGGTGCCGATCTCGAGCACCGCCTCGTGCTGTTGGGGAGCAAGAAGATCGATCATGAGGGCGACGATGAACGGTTGCGAGACGGTTTTATCGAAGCCGATCGGCAGCGGCATGTCCTGGTAGGCGTAAGGTGCAACCGAAGCTGGCACGAAGAGATGCCGCGGCAATCGCCGCATTGCTGCCATCACCCGTTCATCGAGCGCCGCCTTGCCGAGTTCTTCGCTTGCAAGGTCGGTATGGATTGCAATCATCTCGACCATGTGCCTGCGTAGGATGGCCAGGTGCTCTTCGTTCATAGGCTTCATGACGGTGGGACTTTCCTCAACCAGCTTGCTGCCAGAGAGCCTTATATCCTGTTCGTCACAGTAGCGCCCGCTATCGTTTCCAACACGGGTGTCCAGGGCAGGGGTGGGTGACCGTCTTAGTAGTTCACGTCCCTGTCCGGGTTATCCTCGGAGAGAATGGCCGGGCGACTTGTGCTGAAAATTCATGGCGAGTGTCAGAAAAGGTTCGTCTTGCCGTGGGTCAACCGTAGTGAAGTTTCGGTTTGGGCTCGGTGCCGGTGAATTTGACGCCGATGCGGTCGTTGCGACGCCAACGAACTTCCGATCTATAGGCAACTCCATCGACCGACACGTAGAGCAAGAAGCGATCGGGAACCCGAGCTTCGGGCGCGACCTTCAGCTCGGCGCCCCCCTCATGCTGATTGCGCAAGGTGCAGCTGATCTCGGAATTCTGGATCCCGGTGATGATCGTCCCGCCCTTTAGCACACGTGGGCGGCGCTCGCGCCGATGCTCGTCGGAACTCTGATCAAGTGGATTGGCGGTGTTTGCCATCGATAAAATGCCAGATCTGCCGAAATTCACCCTTAAGTATAAAACACCGAACACAGACGCACAGCAATGGGCGATCATGTTGCTCAGGTATGTGGCATTCTAGGACATGCTCAGGTAATATCTAGCAAAGGTTCCGCGTTGCCGACGTGTCGATCAGCACGGTTTCCAAGCTTCTGGTCGACGCCGGCCCCGTAGCCGTCGAACTCCACCTCCTGAATCCAAGCATCGCCGTGGGGCGGCTTCTCGATCAGGGTCGGCATCAAGGCTCAATGAACTCTAGCCGGCCGGTGCTGGCGTGCGGTGCCAGACGCATCGACCATTCCGGGGCGCCTTACAGCTTCTACACAGCGGAATTGCCGCCACGTACTTCATTCGCATGTATCATTACATTAGATCTAGCTCATATACTCACAGTCAAGCGAGCACTCCCAAAGGCTCGCTGGTCAGGCCCAGCGGTCTACCCTCACCGCAAGCCGCTGGGCCGCTAGAACGAGCGCAACGGATGGCGCCGACTTCATGACGAGGATTAAAATCGGGGTCAATTGAATGTGTACGTTTGCTGCAAATGTTCCGGGCCGGAGCCCTTGCTCGTTCGAGGGTTCGAATGCTGGAGATGCAGGCGTGGCCAAGAAGCCGTCTATTGCCGGTTTAGCCAAAGACTTGTCTAATGTTGCGCTCACATTCAATTGTCCGAATTGCTCGCATCCGGCGGTAAGGAAAGGCTCTGCACTAAGAACGATTGCGCACTTCAGATGCCACGGGTGCAACGCCAAGGTGCGGATCACTTATCAGCAGAAGCTAGCAATCTTCGAAAAGCACAGGCTATCGGCCGCCCGAGGCGCGCTGCGACAACTCAACTCTGCTTTGCGGTAAGCCTAGCGGCTTCGCCCAACGTCATGTGCGGCACGGCGCTGTCACCCCAATCTGATCCCAAAAGTCCAGCCGCGAGGCGTTGCGTAGACCCTCGTCGCCGCGCAGTGCTTACGCGGCCAATCAGTCCCGGCTTGATCCATTGAGTGGCTGGGCGCTTCGTGCACTTTGGCGACGGCCCGGCATGCTCATGCACCCGTTTCCATAGCTCGCGGATCATTCGGGGTCGAATTAAGAGGCGAATGCGGGGCTTGCCAAGCTCGCGCTCAATGCCGAGCAGTTGGCCGAGCGCGGCCGCCGGACTTGTGCCCGTCGGGGCCAAAGAGCGCGCATATCAAATGGAGTGAAATCCTTAAGCGAGGGCCTTCATACGGGGAGCATCAGGCGGAGCTGCGTTGGAGTTCGCGCTGATCGCCCCTGTTCTGATAATGGTCTTGATCGGCGTCTTCGCATTCGGCTGGGCCTTGAATGCCATGTCCAGTGTTCGGTATACGCTGGAAACGTCCGCGCGTGCGCTGCAGATGAAGAACTCGCTGAGGCAGGCCGAGATATAAGCCATAGCCACGGCAAAATTGCTGACTTTGGGATTGAAAGACGTAGACGTAACAATAGCAATCGACGCCCCCAGCGGCAGCTTTCGAATGGCACATCTCACGGCCAGGTATGCTTTCGTCATCGAGTTCCCATATTTCGACCGGTATCCGATGAATTACGCTACGACAGTCACAGTTCCCTTGGTTGGAACTTAAGGCTCATTCTGGTCGCACGCCGCCGGTAGTTCTCAATAAAAAAAACCTGCAGCGAAGCTCTTCCGTCGCGCGCTTTTCCTGGGCCGCAGGGCCGTTGCTCCCCCTGTTGTCGACGCGATGTAGTCGTGGATCATGATAACCCAGGGGCGCAAAGAGCAACGCCTCATGCTGGTGGGAGGATAAAAATGCGCCGCTTGTCATCGATGCGAAGCCTCAACCCATTTCAATTGATCCCGCTAGCGCTGCAGTTCTCGTCGTAGACGCAGCCGGCGCTTGCCGCTCTCTTTCGGCCCTGCGCACAAGGCTAGACTTGTTGTCAGGTGCATGATGCGAAACGTGAGATGCAGCGCCAGTTTTGGCGATGGCAGGCGCGCTGCATTGTTGATATCATCCGCACAGAACAGGCGCGCAAATGACATCGGATTCAGAGAAGGCTGAGGCGGTCGAGCAGCTGCTTGATACACCTGACCTTGCAACAGCACTCGAAAGCGAACAGTTCAAGAAATTCCTTGACCAGGTGCCGATCGCCATAGCCGTTTCGGACCTTGCCGGTGAAGAGCGCGTGGTCTACGCCAATCCGGAATTCGAGAAACTGTCAGGCCTGACGGCCGCCAGGCTCACCCGAGAAAACTGGGCGGCCCTTCTAGGCACAGGCGTCAATCAGCAAAAGGACAGGCCGCTAGCCGAGGCCGTGGTCGAGGGAACCGATCTGGTCGGCACCTTCAGGCTGGAGCGCAGCGAGGATAAGCCGGCGATCGTCGACGTTTATTCCAACGAGATAGAGGACGACAACGGCAAGGTCTGTTTCCGACTGGTGGCTCTGGTCGACGTATCGGCTCACGGCGAGGCGGGAGAGCAGCGCTCGGCCGAGGAGCGTGTCAGCGAGAAAGACACACTGCTTCGCGAACTGCAGCACAGGGTGAAGAACAACCTGCAGATGATCACCGCACTGATCCGGCTGGAAAGCCGCAACGCGACCGAGGCCGACCGGAGACGGTTTGAGCGGCTCGCCGGTCGCGTCGACGCATTGGCGATCCTCTACCAGACGTTAACGGCCGACGAGCCGAAGGAGGAGGTCGACCTTGGTGTGTATCTCAGCCAGATCGCGTCCGCGGTCATGAGCTCGCATGCGGTCGAGGGGATCCGGCTGGATATGAAGGTGGATACATATCCGGTGTCAATAAACGTCGCCATGCCGGCGGGACTGGTCGTAAACGAATTGCTGACCAATTCGCTTAAGCATGCGTTCCGGGGCCGCGACGGCGGCACGATAATGCTGCACAGTGTCGTCGATGGCGATGGCTGCCGGGTTACGGTGGCGGACGACGGAATCGGCCTGCCGGAAGGCGAGATGTGGCCCAAGCCAGGCAAGCTCGGAGCGCTGATCGCGCGATCGCTGGCCGAGAACGCCAAGGCGCAGTTAGCTGTCGAGTCCAGCGCCAACAAAGGGACGAAGGTGACCATCGTTTTCAAGCGGTCGGCGGCAGCAAGCTGAACGATTGCCGTCCAACATAGCAGGCTGGAGGCTGGCTCACGTCGCGGCTTTGAGCAGGTGGCTGCAAACACGCCCCAGACGCCCTGGGGGGGCGAGAAGGAGTATTGCGGCGCAACTCACCCAAACGTCGATCCGCCCGAACCCGCGACGACCGGGTGCCGGCCTTTCTCCGCTTGTTCGACTTGTGTTCGGGCGACTATCGATGGTTCTATGCATCGGTTCAAAGGCTCGGCGCGTTAGATAAGGCTCACCGCGCCGAAGCGCTTGCGCGGCCAGATGCATGTCATGGAGCCATTCAAAGCTGACGGCCGAATCGGTGATTATTTGGGCGTGAACCGACTGAGAGCTTTCGGGCGGATGCGCAGCTATCGTGGACACCAAGTCGCGAGGGCAGTGTTCTCTTCACCCGGCCCCGTCGCTCGGCGGGAGTGGCGAATTATTCTCCAGCAAGATCGAATATGCAGTGGAAGCCACTATCCGCTGCCAGGGAGACGTTCATCCTGCGGCCAATCGGTTAGGCCTTCCAGGCTTGTTGTTCTGCGCCATCGGTATCATATGCCTGGAGACCACCAGGCAGGGAAACTTCTATTTCGCGTAGCTCGGCAGCGTTTAGAAATGCCTGGCGCGCTACCGCGATCTGTTTTCTCGCCCTGCAGGGTATCCATGAAAGCGCCGGAGTTCTGGGCTTCTTCGTGATGTTTCCCGCTATTTTCCTGGCGTCGGTACTGTTTGATCGAGGTTCAGGGCTTACTCCGCCGTGCTGGGCACGGTTCTGCTATATTTTGAGGTGAAACCAGCTGGTACCTTTCTACTGCCCGCGGGATTGGTGCTGCCAATGGTTATCTTCGTCGTGGTGGCATTGGGGCTGGCCGTCATTAGCGAAGGGCTACGTACGGCCTATCAGAGAGCGGCGGAAGCGGAACGCGCGAAGGATCTGCTCCTGCAAGAATTGTCGCATCGCACTAAGAACAACCTCGCGATGGTCAGCTCTCTGCTGTCGCTGCAAGCTCGGATGAAATCGAGTCCAGAGGCCCGCGAGGCACTGGGACTGTCAGGAATTCTGTGCGCGAGGCCATGATAATGGAAAGGAGAGAATCATCACATGGCTATTGAGAAGGAACTTCTGGACCAACTGCTTGCGGGTCGCGATCCGAATGAGGTTTTCGCCAGAGACGGGCTGCTCGACGATCTGAAGAAGGCGCTTTCGGAGCGGATTCTGAACGCCGAACTGGACGAGCACCTCGATGAGGAGCAGGCCGACGGCAACGCCAATCGCCGCAATGGCCATTCGCGGAAATCGGTGCTGACGGGCACATCGAAGATGACGCTGACTATCCCGCGCACCGTGCCGGAACCTTCGATCCGAAGCTGATCGCCAAATATCAGCGCCGCTTTCCAGACTTCGCGATGGACGTGTTCGAAACTGCGGCCAAGCATCTCGACAATGGCTATGACCGGCCGGCATTTGCTGCGGCGGCAGAGTAGCAGATGTCAGGCGTTCAAGATTTTCGCTTCCTTGGCGGCGGTCAGAAATGCCGCGCGGGCTACCTCCGGGGCGCTTCCACCGCCGAGCACCTTCATGCAGGCCATTCGTGCCTGGATGCGGCGCCCCGTCTCTCCAATGGGCCAATCATACAGCAGCATTTCGCCGGCCTCGCGGGTGCTCGAAACACTGACTTTGCCCGAGGACAGCAACAGGGTCACGGGCTTTTCGAACGTGCCGACGTCTCGTTCGCTGGTCATGTTCTGGTTTCCTTTCGCGGTGTCCCTACGACCCTACGGGCGACCACATTTCGTTGCGTCACGATTGACCCGGTGCGCGAACATTCGGTGAGAAGCTCCTTGCGACTGCATGCCCTTGGGGCATTCCTGCCGGCATTGCCGAGGGGTGAGAATGTTAATCCTCGGCCTCGACATCGCATGCGCTTGGTATGAGCCCGGCTCATCGCTCTCGATCAAGACTGGCCTGATCAAAGCCATCGGCGAGAACGCCGAGGAGCAGGGGATCGCTCGGTTGCCAGCTTCGCGCCATGATCAAGGGCAACAGGCCCGACTTTGTGTCGATCGAGCAGCCGATGGCCAACGTGGTCTCATTCAAAACGTGGTCTCATTCAGGAAGACCGCCAGACGCTTACGCCCCCAGCGACGAGCAAACTGCTAACCCGATCGCCTTGCAGCGCGAGGGGCTGGCCTGCGCCGCTGCGGCCATCATCAGCGACGGCTACGGTATCCACTGGGAAACAATCCCTTTGTCGACGCAGCGGAAGCATTTCCTTGGCATGGGCTGCTCGCCCGGCTTTGACCACGCCATGTGGAAGCGCACTGCGGTCGAGCGCTGCCGGCTGCTCAAGACGAAGAATGCGGACGCCGCATAACGACGGCCAGCGAAGCGTGTCAGGGGTTCAAATTGCGAGAGCGCGTCACCTACATCGACTCGCCGCCGCCGAGGGGAGGGCTGCTCGTAAAGGCCGGTTGCGAATGCGCCATGTGCTGATTCCGGTAATGGAATGCGGCCTTGTCCGGATCCTAGACACGCTGCTCAATGTCGGCGCAAACAAAGGATTGGGCTGCATTTGCCGGCGTGTCATTGCCGACCTTGCCGTAGCTTCCAAGGACAGTCTTGACGAGCGCTTCTCGGTCGAGGACGTGTTCAGCGCCACGCGCAGATCGTTGTTGTTGTCAAAGGGCTGTCGCAGCGGGCTACCATATAGTAGTGCGCGCACCTGTGACTTGAAGGTAAGCTGCTGCGATAAGAGACATGGCTTGAGGCGGGCGTACGGGCACGGCCTGGCGCTTCCTCAAGGATTGAGATGATCGTTCATTTAGTAGACGGCACATACGAGTTGTTTCGCCACTTCTATGGCCAACGCCGGTTCAACAACGGCCAAGACAGGCCGTTTGGCGCCGTCGTTGGCGTGCTGAACACACTGCTGGAGATGATCGAGAATGGCGCCACACACATTGGGGTAGCGACAGATCATGTAATCGAGTCGTTCAGAAATCAGCTCTGGCCCGGCTACAAGACCGGGGATGGCATCGAGCCGGCATTGCTCGCGCAGTTCCATCCTCTTGAGAAAGCCCTGGCGGCCATGGGAGTGGCGGTCTGGCCGATGATCGACCTAGAAGCCGACGACGCGCTGGCATCCGCGGCACGGAGCGCGGCTGCCGATGAGCGCGTGCAGAAGGTATGCATCTGGACGCCGGACAAGGATCTCGCGCAGTGCGTGCGAGGTGACCATGTGGTCCAGGTAGACCGAAGGACCCAGAAAATTCGCGATGCCACCGGCGTACGCGAGAAGTTCGGAGTTGAGCCGGCCCTGATTCCAGATTTCCTAGCGCTCGTCGGTGATGCCGCGGATGGCTACCCGGGTCTCGAGGGCATCGGCCTGGTGTCGGCCGCCCGGCTGCTTGGCCGCTATGGCCCTCTTGAAAGCTTTCCGCCTGAAGCCCTCGGCCGGCGTAGAGAGCTCGCACTTTTGTTCAAGAATCTCGCCACGCTGCGTACGGACGCTCGGCTTTTTGAGAATGTCGAAGAGCTGCGCTGGCGCGGCCCGACCAATGCGTTCGAGACGTGCGTAATCCAGCTAAATGATGCCCGGCTCCTCGCACGTGCGCTTAAAGCTCCCCGTAACTGACTTCGGACGCGAGGTCTGGAAGCGGCCTTTGGAAGGCCAGCGCCGATTCCCCAATCGCACAGGGGCACGGTAGGCGCGGCAACAGTCTTGAAGAACTCAGCCCAACGTTCCGGCGGGTGACAGGCGCTCACGTAGCATCTGAGTTGTCGATTCACGTTCAATGGCAAAGCGTGTCACACCTACGCACCTACGACCTAGATACAAGGCGGTCGCGTCCGGGTCGTGCCCCGCTGAGTGGTATAGCTCGGCGGTGACGAAGCCGCTCGGTCGCTCCGTGGGCGCGCCCTCAGTAGGAGGGAGCAGCATCTGAACCCTGCTTTGCCTTTCCCGTGATGGGAAGATACAAGACAACCTCATATATGCTCGATAGGCCTGTAAGGTGACGGCCATCTAAGACCGTCATTGGCGCCAAGCGAAGTTGCAGCAGATGCACAGTAAGGCGCTAGGTTTTGCGCTCGTCCAAACGTGACTGTTTGTTGGCGGCATCGGCCGATCCGCCCAGCGTGTCCGCGACCGTGGCACCTCGCGCCCCCATCGGTTGCTGCGCACCTGTGGTGGTGTCCTTGACTGTCTGATGCTCCATCTCAGCATTCAGCTCCGCACCTACAATCAGGATGATCACGGAAATCCAGGTCCACATCATCAAGCCGATGACCGCCCCCAGGGCTCCGTAGGTCGCGTTGTAGTTAGCGAAGTTCTCAAGATAAAAAGAGAAACCCACCGAGACTGCGATCCAAACCACAGCCGAGAGGAATGCCCCCCATGTGGCCCATCGCCACTTTGCCTTTTCGCGGCTAGGGCCGTAGCGGTAGATCAGCGTAATTCCGATTCCGACCATGATCAGCAAAACCGGCCACCGCAAGATCCGCACAAGGGTTTCCGTCCAGCCGCCGAGGTTCACCAGCGCAAGCATTGCGGGTACGATCCCGACCGAGATGATAAGGCCGATGCCAATGAGGATGGCGCCAAGGGTGAATCCCAAGGCCAGGAGATTCAGATGGATAAAGCCGCGCTTTTCAGTCTCCTCGTAAGCGATGTTCATTGCTTCAAACAGCGTCTTGATGCCGCTGTTGGCGCTCCACAGTGCGACCGCGAGACCGAAGATAAACCCAAAGCTGAGCGTGCTAGTGTTCTGAGCGGCCAATGAGTTAAGTTGCGATCTGATAAGATCCAAACCGCCCGAAGGCAGTATGCCGCCAAGGAATGAAATGTGCTCGGCGACCGTCTGAGGATCGGCGACGAAGCCGTAAATGGACACGAAGGCGGCAAGCGCTGGAAACAGAGCAAGAAGCAGGTAGAACGTGGCTCCGGCCGCGATCAACATGACGCGGTCCTCCATTACCTCAGCGAACACCCGCCACAGTACATCCCTCCAGCCGCGGCCGGAAATTTGCGATGGCCGTTCGGCATTGCGTCCGCGGCCCTCTTTGTCTGCTTGTCCAGCCCGTCGCTCCAGTTGTATTTGGTTTTCGTTGGAATCTTCGGCTTTGTTGTTCGACATCACTGCAGTCCGTCACATCTTCCTCGACGGCAACGTTTAGGCGCGCCAATAGATGCAGGTGCAGACCTGCGCTCGCAAATAATCATCCGCCAGCTGCAGAAATACCGGCCATCTAACAACGACACTGCCCCGACTCTGACTCACGACCGCTTCCGAGGGCCGGAGTAGGGCTGTCCGGTCTCGCCTCGAGGGGCTATCTGACCACATCGTTCCGGCCGGTATCAGCACCGGCTGGCGTCATGTCCGGCGGCCTGTTCCACAGCAGCGACTTTGAAATCGTGGTCGCGTTTCCAGAACGTCATGACGCATGACGCACGAAGTCACGATCGCCATGCTGCAGGACCCTGGTTCGGCTGGCAAAGCAGACGAAAGTGAAACACGCGCCGGCCATGGCGTGAAGGTCCTTCCGGTCTCAGGCGACAAGGACACGGGCAAACCTGACCCGCCCAGGTGAAGCTCTTGCGCGGCCGCTGGAACGAAACATCCCTCGATGAGGTCTGTTCGTTTCCGAATGGAAAATTTGACGATCAGGTCGATGCTTTCGCCGACGCTGCAAGCGAGCTCGCACTCGGATCGACCTTCACCCATGACAATATCTGACGGTCGAGATCACCGAAGCTGACTTTAATCAAAATGCTCTGGCAGGGCCTTCAACTGCTCGGTCGTCATTTGTGTGATAGCATGCACGGTGCCGTCTTCGTCCCGCATAAAATCGAGCTGAGTTGCATATAAGGCCACGCGCTTTGAGCCTATGCCGAGGAACCCACCAACATCGAAGACGACCTGCGCATGCTCGCCCGTTCCATGGATGTGGTCGACTGAACTGATTTCCTCATCGTCGCGACCGTAGATGGTGGCTCCCTCAACAACGTCTGCGCGCAGTTCAGAACTCGAAAGCCGTACGTGATTGGTGTGGTCCATTTTTGGAGGCTCCTCTCCGGTTGGACTGAGGTAACCCCCGACAGGGCCAACCGTTCCGAACCGTCGTTCACGAGTGTCGTTCGCGGATGGGCACCGAGCGGGGATATGGCAGGCGCCTTGGCTGTCGCCGATCCCCTAAACGAGCTGGCGTTGAGTTCGAGCATCCGGTTTGGGGTCGTCTGTCGTGGCGGTTCGACTTGCAAACACCGAAGTAGGTCGGCCTGCCTGCTTAACCGCCTGAAAAACGCGCCCGAGCCGCGGCGGCAACTGTGCGCTATTTTGACATTTCGACCTTGCGGTGTCGGATTATTTGCATGCGAACGAGTTTTGCGACACTATCCTCCCCCTTCTCCAACGTACCATTCTGGGAGGAATGCATGGCTCCCCATGAGCAACATGCCGTTGAAATCGTGAGGACGAAAGAGTGGTCGGTTCGCGTGACGGTCAACGGCGCTACGATCACGGTCCCTTTCACAGCTGAGAGCTACGCGCGCTCGTTTGCAGATGGTCAGGCGTTCCGCCTGGGCGTTCAGGTGGAGCTCAGGAAGCCGGCGTAGTCGCGCCGTTTTGTCGGTAACGTGTGGCTCCGACCAGCCCACTACATCCTACCGCGCGAGGTCAGATGAAAGACCCAGGCGGCGGCGGCCTGGCGGCCGCAATGGGGACCCCCAACTCGCAACCTGCATCGTGGCCCCGAACCGCTGAAGAAAGTCGCGGAGCCGGCCTTTTGATTACAGTGGCTTCGACTGCGGCCACAGCTGCGTGCTGTTTCGTCGCGTTCGTCAGGTACTCAGGAGTACGCTGGGACGAGCCTCGTTTCGCGTAATGGCAACGCCATAGTGAAACGCAGGCCGCCGGGATTGTAATGCATTTCGATTTTCGCATTGCATTGCACCGTAACGACCCTTTCCAGCAATGTCGTTCCAAAGCCTCGTCGACTCGGCGGCTGCACTATGGGACCATTCCGCTCCTGCCAATGGAGATGCAGGATCTGCTCACCTGCGGAATCCGCTATCCACCATTGCACATCAAGGCGGCCTTCCGGGCGCGACAAGGCGCCGAATTTTGCTGAGTTGGAGGCAAGTTCATGAAACGCCATGCCCACAGGTATCGCAAGGTCGGCGACGAGGGCCACATTGGGACCACGTAGTGATATTCGCGGCTCGCCATAGATCTCGTAGTGGCTCAGTTCCGTCTCAAGCAATCTCTGTAATGAGGCCGTCTGCCAATAGTCGTCTGTAAGCATTGAGTGCGTGTCGGCAAGGGACACGATTCTTGCGGAGAAATCACGCACGAAGCTGTCGACGCTATCGCTGGACCGGGCCGTCGCTCCCATCATCGCTCGCACATTGGCCAGGGTGTTTTTGACCCGGTGATGAAGCTCGAGGATCAACAGCTTTTGACGGTCAGCGACCTCCTGTTTTTGTTCTAGGTGGGACTTGACCTCGAGCTGGCGTGCACGCGCACGCAACGCCGACCTCACCGAATTGGCCAGACTTGAGGCCAGGAAAGGCCTTTCGAGAACGATGAGATACCGATCTAGAAACGCAAGACGCTTGTCGAATTCTGTTCCCCGCATGACCAGAAGAACCACTGGAAAATCGGACCACGCAGGTTGGTTGCGCAGCCAGGCGGCGAACTGGCTCCGGTCGGAATTGATGAGCGCCTCTTCGGCGACGACAAGGCAGTGTGCGCTGTCGAGAAACCCCAAAACCTCTTGCAGATTGGCACAGAGGCGTGTGCCGATCCCGTGTTTTGCTAAGATCGAGGCCGCTAGCTGAGCGTCTCGACCAACCGGGGCGAGCACGAGTACGACGGGTTCTTTCGGCGTCATGGCTTCTTGTCAGCGAGCAGGTCGCTTTGTTTGCCCTCAAAAAAGGGCACGCCTGTAAGTATTCCCCTGAATTGGTCGAGCGGCTCGCCGACAGCTATGCCCTGGCTGCTGACCATGAATTCACGGATCGTGTCCTCGTGAGGACCAACCCGCCTCTTCACCACCGAAATCGCTCGCCGGATGCGACCGCCACTTTCGAAAAACCTCAGCAACATCACTGCATCAGACAGATAGGTCATGTCGATTGGGGCCGCCGTCTGGCCGATCAGCCCGTGATTGGCGAGCAGCAGGATCGTCACGATGCCCTTCTGGTTGAGGTAGGTGAGAATTTCATGCATCTGCAGCACAAGATGCTGCTCTTGGGACATCGAATTCAGATATCCCGTGAGGCTGTCGATCACTACGATCCGGGCATCAAACCGCTCGACTGCGAACTGGATCTTTGATGACAATTCGCCGGGTGAAAGATCCGCCGGGTCGATTTGTTCGAGCAGGAGCATTGCGTCTTGCAGGAAGGGCTTGAGATCCATACCGAGACCAGTTGCACGCCCCAGGAAAATGCGGTCAGTTTCATCGAACAGCAGAACCAGGGCGCGCTCACCGCGCCCGAGCGCTGCATGACAGTAGGAGCAGGCTATGGTCGACTTCCCCACACCCGAAGGGCCGATCAAGAGCGTGCTTGTGCCCCGATCGAGGCCGCCGCCGAGCAGAGCGTCCACGCCATTTCCGCTTAAGGCCGGCGACCCGTGCTCGGCTTCAGGGTGCTCGGCGGCGACCAGTCGCGGAAAGACCGTGATCCCGCCCGGTCGGATAACGAAGTCGTGGTAACCGCCACGTATTTGCACCCCACGCATCTTTATCACCCGCAAGCGCCGCCGCTCGCCACCGTATATCGGAGTCAATTGCTCCATGCGGATGACGCCATGGCTGATCGAATGCAGGTTGAGGTCATCCTGCTCGGCCGTGAGGTCGTCGAGTAACAAGACCGTCGCATGGTTGAGCAGAAAGAAGCTTTTCAGCGCCAGGACCTGCCTACGGTAGCGTAGTGAGCCCTGCGAGAGCAGCCGGATTTCGGAAAGCGAATCGAATACGACGCGCTGTGGCTTAATACGGTCGATCTCAGCCAAGGCCGCCTGCACGGTCTCTCCGAGTTCCAGGTCAGAAGAATGCACGAGTGTCTGCAACTGGGAGGGATCAAGGCTGAGTTCTGGAGGAACGAGTTCCAGAATTTCTATCCCGTCCAGAGTCCAGCCGTGCCTGCTTGCCACGGATATGAGTTCGCGCTTGCTTTCAGATAGCGTAATATAGAGGCAGTTTTCGCCTTGCGAGGCCCCCTTGATAAGGAACTGAAGCCCGAGCGTGGTCTTGCCCGAACCCGGCCTTCCCTCAACGAGGTGTGACCGAAATTTGGCATAACCCCCGCGCAAAACATAGTCGAGGCCTTCTACCCCGGTCGCTAATGGTGAGGCGTCATCTTCGTTCACATTGCCCCTCATGTACGTCGCTGAACAGCGTAACGATTGTCAGTTTTGATGGTTCCAGAGGGCCGCAAGACGCTGGATAAGGGGACAAGAGCCTCACCTACAAACCGCTCACGACGTCATGTCAGCGAGAACAATTCTGCCGGAGCGCGCAAGGCGGCACAGGCGCTGCCGGCGATTGCTGGCGAGCGCGGGCTCGATATTCTGGCGGCGATCAATCTCGATGCGATCGCCGACGACCGTGACGGCAGCAAGGGTTGCGTCATCGCGCTTGGAACGCTCGGCAAGCTGCTTCCGACGGCCCACGAAGAGGCATGGCCATTGAGCCGCTTGCCGGGGCCGGCAATCGTCACCGGCTTCGGCCCTATCTGCCGACGAACCTTTCCGACAGGCCGGCAGCGGCGAGGTTGCGCACGATTGCCTTTGCACATCGCAGCCGGCGCAACCGCACGCTATGGCTCGGCGATCGGCTGTGCGGATTGTTTCGCCGGCATCTCGGATATGAGCTTCTTTGGCGAGGCTACCGCATCCGGTCTCGCGTGTCGCCCGCAATGAGCCGATGTGGCGCGACGGCATTCGCTGGCCGAAATCAGGCGGGCTGGCCAACATTCTTCCATCAGTATCGGCCCGTGGGGACGAGAGTACCATACCCGCTCGAGCGGCTTCACATCGGCTATGCTTTCGATGTCTTGCAGCAAGTCGTGAGCGATGTTTGTGCGGCGCTTCTTGCAAGGCAGGCCTAGCGCGCGGAAGCAGCAACTCGATACCTCGCCAAGACCAAATCTGGAAACCGAGCTTGCATGCCAGATCAGTCCCGAGGCATGCCGTCGCCGTGAAGAGAGTCTCAAGAACAGCTTCGCCAGCCCACCTCGAAAACCGGCTACCGCTATGACGAAGTGTTGGGAGGCTCGTCCGACTCCGGCAAACGATCGCGAATAGCTTGCTCCGTTTTGCTTGCCGTCTTTTTCACAACTTTTTCGACGCGGTCGACCAACGTCTCGGCGTCGCCGCTGGAACCCTGTCGGTCAGCCTCTTCCTTTACAGTCTCATATGCCTCGGCGGCGACCTGCTTGGCTTGCTCGACGCCTTCTTCAAAGACTTCCTCGGCACTGTCACGAAGCTTGTCGCGGTATGGGCCGAGTTGCGCGTCTTCCGCGGCTGTGTGAGGCAGCATCACGCCAATGGCGGTGCCCACGGCAAGGCCTACCGCGGCCATTGCCAGAGGTTCGCGCTGGAACAGGTCCTGCGCCGACTGCCGTACCCGCCCCGATATATCGGTGGCCGCCGAGCCGAACTGCCCGACCGTGCTTCCTAACCTTTCTTTCGCGCCGCTCGCAACGTCTGCCACAGCCTCAGTCGCACCGCCTGCCACGGACGCAACCGAACGGGCGGCATCGGAGAGCATGGAGCCGGCGGAACCTTCGCCCTCGGCACCGTACTCATCGCCGCGTGAGTCCTGCCAGGCCCCGCCCAAGCCCCTCTGGTCAGAGAAGTTTCGGGTGCCGTCAGGTTCCCTGCCGGTCGAATAGGCACCAAGTGCTGAACTGTCTCCCGACGTGCCCTTGCCTAGCATCAGCCAGGCCAGGCCCGCGCCGATCAATGTAAGCGGCAACGGATTGTCCCTGACCTGAGTCCTAAGATTGCTGAGCATTGCGGATCCCTCGCCGCTGAACATCCCGGTGAATTCGTCGATCAGCTGACCTGGTGTCATCTTGCTCCGGATCGAGTCTGCCGTGTCCGTTATCTTGGCACGGGCAATGTCGGCATCGCGTTCGAGTTCGGCTGCGGATTTGTCGGTCATCTTATCTGGTCCTTGATCACGCGTGCGTCGCGTTTAAGTTGGTCTTGTGTCCGGTCGGGGGTCAACTCTGAGGGAGCCATGCTTGCCTTGCCGGAGCGCAGGAGTATGACGCCCAGTACTGCCACCACGACGCCGACGAGCAGCGAGGACCATCCGGCTCCCAGGCCGGCGCTCGCCAAGGCAATCACCAGCGCTTGCAAAAGCACCATCAGGGCGGCAAGCAGACAAATGACGCCTCCCATTACCTCCACGGCGCCGGCGCCGGCCTTGCTTAACTTTTCTGACATTTCAGCCCGCAACAGCCTGCTTTCGGTTTGAAGCAGTGTCGTGACCTGCTGTGCCAGATCGCTGACAAGGGTTGTCAGGCTGCGAGCGTCCTGGTTGTCAGTCATGGGTTTCGCTCCAGGCTTGCATTGGCCCAGTCATCGCCCGACTGATCGGATCCTAACGGGGCTGGTTCAACTGGCTCTGCCGATCGCCATCCCGACTCATTCGAGCTAGGACCCGTCTCAGGCGCCCGGCCTGTTCCCGACTGGCCCGGTGCTCCGGTTTGGGCAGAGGGTGGCGAGCTCTTGATGAACCGCCCCAAAGCCAGGCCTGCCAATACCGAGCCGGCGATCAGCGCCCCCGAGTTTTCGCGGCCGAACGACTGAATTTCGCCAAGCACCTCGTCGAACGGTTTATCCTTCAGGGACGAGGAAAGCCGCTCGAGCCCGCCTGCGGCGTCAAGGGCGAATTTCGAAGCGGTCCGTTGATCATTGTTGGCAAGATGCTCGCTTGCCGCGCGCAATGCGCCGCTGAAGGCCTTGAGACTGGCGCTCATGTCGCGCTGCGTTCCCTCCGCCTTGTTGAACAATGCTTGCTTTGCTTCCGATGCGTAATCTCCGGCTTTCCTGGTGATCTCGTCACGCGCATCGTGGAGCGCTTCCGTCGCGGTCTGCTTTTCCCGTTGTAGTCTTTCCGAAAGCTCGCTTTTGGCTGTCTCGAAATCGGCCGTCTGACGGCCTTGATCGTCTTTGTCCTGCATGGTGTCTCCTAGTGGAATCCGAGGAAGGAGAGGATCGCAAGCACGACGACGACAAGGCCGATGAGATAAATAACACTGTTCATGGCGCAATCTCCTCCACTGCGCACCGAACTTGCATGTGCTTCCCGTGTTCCCCTCAGGCGTCATCTTTTTGTAAGCGAAGCCTAACCAGCCTCAAGACGGGATCTTGTCCTGTGCCGATGGGGGTGAGCGCGCGGTTGGAAATGATACGAGACCGGACTCCGGTGCGACTTACAGGTCGAGACGCACGTCCGCTCCGGCAGATATTCGCGCTGCAGGGGGCCGGAATTTTCCGCAGTGCTTTGACAGGGCATTATCGCAGTGGGACCTGCCTGCGACCTACCACTCGATTGCAGGCCGCGCGACCATCAGCCAGAAAATCCCGAGCACGGCAGCGAAGGCGGGGAAGCCGAAGCGAACCACAACCAGAAGAGCCGATGGTAGCGCGGCGGCAACGGCGCGCCTGCAGCGGCGGCTTGCGATGCCAGCTTGCGCATCTTATGGCACCGCTGGCGACAGCGGAAGCAGGTGCCTAAGTAAGCCAACCTCGCGTCCTATCCGGAGAGGATGATGGGACGCCACATTCCCGCATGAGGGGAAAAGTAAGGAGAACTGCGCAGCAACCTTTCATGCACAGCCCGGGATCCTTATTCCGCTGGCTCATAGGCGAGAGCCGTCCGCATTTCGGACCGCATTGACGAGCACCCAAAAACGAGCCCGAATCGGATTACAACATTTGGTTGGGCATTCACATGAACCGATTTCTCTTTGTAATTGCTGATGTTCTGTCCCGGCCGCCAGGCTTTTATCTGATCATCGTGGCCATGATAGCCTGCACTGCGATGGTCCCTTTCGGCCTAACAAGCGTAATCACCTATGCGCTTTCAGTAGCTGCGATTGTGATTACCGGCGTTGTTCTGATCCAGGGTTATCGCGACACTGCCGCCATCCATGCCAAGCTCGATGAAATTATCGTTGCATTGAAGGAAACGAGGAACAATGTCGTCGGGCTGGAGCACGCCGAGCCTGAGGAAATCAAGGCCCATTTGGCGCGGCTCGAAATGGAAGCGGCGGCGGCTGATCGAGAAACCAAGCACGGGGGAGTCTCTGACGCCTGAGAGCTATTCAAAAGCCATCATGGCAAGCTGAGTCCTGCACGAGGCGGTCGCTCAAGGTCCCGCCAGCGGCTGCCAAGCGCGACGAGATGCGCAGCAGCGGTAAGCTTATAAGCGGAGAATGGCTAATCTAACGTATGCGCACTGTGGTAGTCGGCAAGAAGTCTGGCCGTTGCAAACCGGGATGGACGCGAGCGGGCTCGCCGGACTTGCAGCTAGGGGGCAGCTCGAGGAATGTTTGTGCCCCGGTCGGAATCATTGCGGCCCATCGTATTCCGTGGGAGTGCATCTTTTCGCAGAGCTGGCGGAAGCACTTCCGAGCTATGGGCAGGTCTCCCGGCTTTGACCGCGTTATTTGGAAGAACACCGCCCTCGAGCGCTGCCGCATTCTCCAGGGAACGTCGACGCCGCGGAAGGCGTCGGCATAGCGATGCCGGCGAAGCCTGCCTGCGGTCCAGGTGCCGAGAGCGGTATGAGCTCACACCACGTCTCTAACAACCGCATCTAATTTCGTTAGGCCTACGCTCGAAGGCCTTTGCGTAAAAAGTCCCTGTTCGATTGCGGCCGCCTTGAAGGCATCGATCGCAGCTTGTTGGTTGCAATGACCGGCCAAGCATTCCCTGATCATTCGGACGGCTTCGAGCCGCCGCGGCTTGGCCACGTATGGCCATGGCTGTTCAAGCGCTTTCGCAGCGTCGGATATTGATGCAACCACCATTGGCTTGCAATTCAGGTAAATTGTAATCGGAATGAACGCCGGCATTTTCTCGCTCGCCAGGATTGAACGGGGCTAAACGCGAAGAGAAGGCGGAGGTTGCATGCCGCGATTTTAAGTCCCGCTACACGATGCAATTGAGACTGAACAGGCCTTCTCGGGGCAATGCTAAACTCAAAATAACGCCCGTTGGCGGGTCGCCGAATTCTGAAGCGAACAAATCGCCGACAGGCTCCATGGCGCGGTTTACGAACCATCGGCACGATGATCTCCGTGGGCAGGCCATAAATCGGAATCACGGCGGCTCTGAAACGTTCCACCGTGGTGCTGCCGGGCTGTCCGTTTCGGGCCTAGCTTCGAGGAGCTCGCCCTCGTGCTTTTGCCCCTCAAAATGCGAGATGCGAGACGTCGCCATCCAAGGGCGAGTGGGTCGACGTGTCGTCGGTGCAGAGCCGTTGAAGTACGCGTTGGCACAAAACCTAGGTCGGCGGGGTCAAGGCTGGTTTGAACGGCGCAACGTCCCTGACCCCCGCATCAGCGCCACCCTTAGCGCGGCTGAGTCGATTTAATGTTTCCTGCGAAATCTGAGTCAACGAGGCGTACGACTTGATTGATAAGCCTGCGTGCCGGCCACATCCGAAGCATTTTCCGTACGGGTGGTTTGACGGCGATACGACCCGCGATGACCTTCGTCCCTTGTCTCCAACCTCGATTGGTAGATGGACCTCAGATGATGAGCCTAAGTCTAGGCAATGGTCCGTACGCACCTCGCAAGCCCGACCCCAAGCCCCAGCTTGGTGAAACAGCCTTCGATCGGTCCCGCCGTGCTTCATGTGCGGTGGGCTTTTCATTCCACTAGACTAGCGGGAACAACCGAGCCCCCCGAAGGTTCGGTGCAGGCAGCAAGTTCACTCCTTATGGCTGCAGGATCGGTGAAGCCGGTCGAGGCCCGCGTCTTTCGTCCCTCCGAAGACGCGGGCCTTGCTACAGAGATTCCGCCACAGACCCGAACTTAAAAAGAGTTGCTGATCGCCGCGAGCTGATGTGCATCGTGTGACGGACTTCGAGCGCCGCACCTTTGCCACTCTGGTCAACCTGCGTCGAACCTGCCCGCCGCTGGAACCGAACCTCTACGCATCTTACATGACGCCCATCGATGAGTAACGGATGATCACCTCGTCCTGACGAAAGCGTCGCTCAAGGTCAGCACAGCGTGTTCGCCAGGGTTGCAGATCAATCTCCTCCGTCATCACCTCGAAGATGACGATTTCATCATTGCTGCACTCGCCGCCTTGCCGCCACAACCCTTCGCCAGGTGCCTGCAAAAAGGCTGTGACGCCGGCGAACGGCAGGGCCAGTTCTTCTTTGAGCCGGTCGAATTCCTGTTTGGGGAACGGTCTGCCGGAATGTCCGCGCGAGATAGCAGGATTTGAAAAAGATACATGATGAAACTCAATGATCACGAACGGTCGCCGTGCCTCTTCGTTCCTCATGCCTTGTTTTCGGCGTCGGCGCCGTGCGCTTGGTGTCACCGTGGGCCGTGTTCGGCCTGGGACCAATGTTCGCCGTCGCCATTTGCAAGATAGTTGTGCATGTCGGTTGCAGCGACCGCTGCGTGGCCGAATGCTACGGCAAGCTGATTGATCTCATTGACCACATCTCCGGCTGCATAAAGTCCGGTGACTGCGGTGCGCTGGCGCGAGTCTACGACGAGGTTGCCCGCTTTGTCACAGCATGCACCAAGGTCGACCGCAAGCCTCGAGCGGATGGTCGAGCCCATCGCAGGGTAGATGGTGTCAAACGACAGCGTTCCGCCGTCGATGAGTTCCACGACCGCCTCCCGGCCCGTGGCGCTAACGGTATTGGGTCTGCATACGCCGATCTCGATACCGGCCCTCTTGAGCTTGGTACGCTTGTCGGGGGAGGGCTCGGATGGATCGGTAATCAGCAAAGTGAGATCCTGAGTGAAGGTGCGCATGAACAAGGCCTTTTCCATTGCGTGTTCGGCCGGTCCGATGACGGCCACCCGTTTGTCGATGGCTTCATAGCCATCGCAGATAGGGCACAATCGCAAGACGCCAGCTTGGATCATGTCGGTAGCGCCAGGAAGATCCGGGAGGGTGTCAACAACGCCGGTTGCAATGAGCACCGAGCGGGCACGAATGGGAGATGAATCGCCCGCCAAAAACCCAGCCTTCGTTCTGCGAATGGATACGATCCTGTCGTGGACCAAGCTTGCGCCGTATCGAGTGGCCTGCAGTTCGAGGCGGTCAAGTAGGTCAGGGCCGGTGATGCCGTCTGGGAAGCCTGGGCAGTTGCGCGTTAAGGGAATCCATTTTGCACGGCTTTCATCTGCGTCGACAACAATTACCCGCCTTCGAAATCTTCCAAGGTAAGTCGCAGCCGCTAGGCCCGCTGGCCCGCCACCTACGATCAAGCAGTCGAAGCTTCCTTCATGCCGGCTCGTGTCCCAGTTGACCATTCAGAAATCCTGAAATCCCACGGCTGCATCGCGAGCGAACAGTCGAACGCCGTTGAAGAGAACGCGGAGCACGCCATTTGGTTACAAATGTGGAGCTCCCAATTCGCGGGACAGTTCAGCCATTGGGATAGTGCTTTGATGACCTGCCAAGGGAAGCCATCTTCAGCGCGGAATGGAGATGGAGACTGACAGAATAGCGTCGACGACGGGCTGGGGAGTAGGCGTCCGCGGCAGAAGCAGGATGGAGCAGGCGGGCTTTTTCCTCACTTGGGCTGGTCCACCTTGACCGGCCTTCAAAGACGGGCAGGTGCTGTAGCGGGTTCTTCAGTCAGCTCCAATATCCGCCAACAAGACTGCTGGGTAGCCAGTGTTCGTCCATCACCATTTTGCCGGACTTCCGCAGCCCGGGACCTGAGCGGAATTTACACCTTGCGGTCGATTCGCCGATGCTCGCCAAGCCTCGACAATTGTTCTATGCTCCTTGGCACGGCATAGTTCGTGGTTGCAACGCGGAAGGCTGTTGTCCTGTGGGGGGTCCAATGTTCGAAGTCGTCGGAGACTGGTGGAAAACGGGCTCGAGAAGCTGCTTCGCCCTAAACACCCTTGGCCTGATCGTTGCCGTATCGGTGCTGTTGTTACCTGGGCTGGAAAGCGCCAATGCACAGACGAACTGGACACTCGACCCGACCGCCTCCGTGCTCACCTACCAGTCGGTCAAGAAGAATACGATCGTCGAAACCAACAAGATCAGGAACATAGCCGGCACTCTTTCTTCGACGGGTGAGGCCAAGATCACTTTTGACCTTAACTCCGTCGACACTGGCGTCGACCTTCGCAATGTCCGCATGCGGTTCCTTTTCTTTGAGACATTCAAATATCCGTCCGCCGAACTGACAGCAAAAGTGGACCCTGCCGCATTTGCAGACCTGGCGACCAAGCGAAGGGTGAAGGCAGTGCTGCCATTTCGCCTCAACCTGCACGGCGTCGACAAGGACCTTGAGGCCAATGTCGTCGTAACCATGATCAGCGACAGCATGGTCTCCGTCGCTTCGGAGGCGCCTGTTGCCGTGCATGTCGAGGACTTCGGACTGCTGCCGAATGTCGACAAGCTGCAGCAAGCCGCCAATGTGACCAACATTGTTCCGACCGCTTCGGTATCGTTCGATTTCGTGTTCAACGCTGGCGACAGTAAGCTCGCGGCCGTGCAGACAGTCGCGGCAAGTACTGCCGACGTCGGGCCCGTCGCCACCGACGCCGCGAAAGCGAATTTCAGCGAAGAAGAGTGCCTTAACCGGTTCGCGGTGCTCTCCCGCACTGGGGCCATCTACTTTCGGTCGGCGAGCGCGCGGCTCGACAACCAAAGCCGCCCGCTGTTGGCGGAGGTGGTTGGCGTGGTCAGCAAGTGCCCAGGCCTGAAGGTAGAAGTTTCTGGCTATACCGATTCCGATGGTTCGCCTGCCTCCAACAAGCTGCTGTCGGAGCGCAGAGCCCAGGCCGTTGCCGATGCCATCGTCGCCGCGGGTATTGCACGAACGCAGATCACGGCAACCGGGTATGGCGAGGAGCGGCCTGTCGCGGCTAACGATACGCCGAAGAACAAGGCGCTCAATCGGCGGATCGAGTTTTCCGCCACCAAACTCGTCAACTGAGGAAGGACCTCTTGTTCCGGTGGGGCTTTCATCTGATTGCCTGTTTTGGCAGTGCCCCGCGCGCGATCGGGCTGGCGACGCTCTCGCTATTATTGACATTGACGGCGGCCAATGCGGAACGCCGTGTTGCTCTGGTCCTTGGCAACTCCCAGTACCAGCATGCGCCGGCGCTGACCAACCCGGTCCGGGACGCGCAGGCTGTTGCCAACCGCCTTTCGAAGTTGGATTTTGAAGTCGTCTCCGGTTTCGATCTGACCAAATTGCAGACCCAGACGACGATTGCGCAGTTCGCAAAGCAGGTTCGCGGCGCCGACATTGCGCTTTTCTTTTACGCTGGCCATGGTTTGCAGGTTTCGGGCAGCAACTATCTCCTTCCGGTTGATGCAGCATTGGAAGACGAGACTTCGCTGGATTTCGAGGCGGTGCCTGTCGAGTTCGTTTTGCGGCAAATGTCGCGCGAGACCAGCATAAGACTGATTTTCCTCGACGCCTGTCGCGACAATCCCCTGGCTGAAGTCTTGGCAAAGGCCGCAGGCGTCAAGGGAGCGAGAAGCGGGCTTGCCGAAATCCCGATCGAGAATGGCGGTGCGGGTACACTGGTCGCCTTTTCCACCAGTCCCAATCAGGTTGCCTATGACGGATCAAGCGAGCATTCGCCGTTCACGTCCGCGTTGCTTGCCCATATCGGGGCTTCGAACGTCTCCATCACCGACGCGATGAACATGGTCACCGCCGATGTCTTCAAAGCAACGGCCGGCAAGCAGCGCCCGTGGATCAATGTCTCGCTGACCACCGAGGTCGTTTTGCACAGGGTCGATCTCAACGCGCCGCTGATCGTCGGCGAAGCGACCGCTCCGCAACATGCGGAAGACGGTTCGGATGGGCGCAACGCCACCGCAAATTCGTCAGGCGACGATGAGGCACAGCTTGCGCTTAATGTCCTGCGGCAGAAAATTCCGAAACTGGCTTCGGACGATCCGATCTTTTTCGACCGACCTGTCGATTTTGGAGATCCAAAGATCGACGGCAAGAGTATCGCCGAGCTGATCATGGGCAAGCCTCTCTTTGCTCCCGTGGAAGGGCTCGATAAAGCGGTGTGGCAGGGCAAGCACTGCAATGGCTGCCACGAGTGGGATGAGGTTCGGCTGTGCGAACAGGCGAAGAATTTCGCCGCCAACGATGTGTCCGTGCTGCGTCTGCAACATCCGCTCGGGACGCGCTTCAAGGTGGCGCTAGCCAAGTGGGCGCAAGGCGGCTGCAAGTAAGATCTGGGCCTTCGGTTTGAAAATTCGTGGTCAAACGGGCGATGGGACCAATCTGCGCTTCCCGTTCTCACGGACCCAAATGTCCGCTGCTCCGGTTCTCGAAACCACCACCATATGACTCGCCAGAGCGAATTTCGAACAGCCTCTAAGGAGGCTTATTTCTATGTGGCGGATGTTGAACCGCGGGCTACGCTCGAGCGTCTGCGACCGAAAATGGCCGCGCGACACCCGCTCGCGGAACTGGAACGTCTCGCCATTGTTGGCCCCTCGAAGGCTGGTGCTCGAGCCATGCGGGAGAGCTACCGACTGTGGTTCGAAGCTGGGGAGCCTGCCGGCAGCGGCGCTCTGTAAATCGACGGATCGGCCTGAGAAGGCGCCTAGAAGAACCTTTACCGTCAACATTAAGGTGAGCGGGGCGGTCTCCATGTCTTCGCTGGGGATGGTGACCAAAGATGTGGGAAACATAGGGGATAGGTCCGACTTACGGGTCCGCACCTTAACCGAACTGATCGAGGACGTCGCCAGGGTACATAACAACGCTGTGCCCACAGGCCTTTGTGGAGCCTAGGGGGCACAAGGTCGTCATCGCGCGAGCCAGTTATCCGATCACCCGCTTAAAGAATTTCCACGGAATATTTCCGACCTCCCATTCCACAGGAAATCGTTTGTTGATCTCTCCTAAGTTCCGGGCAAGATGACCTTAGGGCACTGAGGGGTCGGCCATCTGTAGACCCATTTCGACAAAGGCAGATAGAATGGCAAAACGGTCCGCGAGTGCAACACGCGCCAGCCCTGCCAGAACTCCGGCATTGACGGCATGGGCGGCAGGAAACGGCGGTGAGGCGGGTGGTACTGCTGTGCGGCCGACGGATCGGCAAGCACCAACGCCATTGTCACGCCATCCGGCAGCCAAGGCAATCCAGGCGCCCGGGGTTGTAGGGGGCACTGCCGCTGCCTGGCCCAGCGCGGCACGATGGCGGGCGCTGCCCGGTTCGCTGACCCAGTTGCTGACGAGTGCGAGCAGTTGTTGATCGGTTTCATCGAGCAGCTCGCTCAAATGCCCAAGGCATTCATGAGCCCACCAGACCGCAGCCCGATCCGGCAGCAGGTAGGCACAAAAGGTGATTGCCTCTTCGGGAACGCGCCCTGCAAGGAGATCGCGGCAAAACTCGATCGAATGCTGTTCGGTTGGAAGGGTTCGCATGTCTCGGGCAGCGGCGGGACAAGCTAGGAAAAGATCTCGTGCCGTTTTGAATCGGAGCCCGTTGGCCATGACGCCACGCTTTCATCGAGAGCCTGTCAGCACTCAAGCCCGCAGCGCGGCGCTGGTCAAGTCTCTACTCGCAGCGGAGTGATAACGGCGATACAGTCGCGGCTCGGTGTTTCCCGCAGACAATTGCTTCGGAATTTGGTATGTTCACGCTTGATAATATCGGATGCTCAACAGGAGTAACCGCTATGCGGTGGGCCAGTTCACCTTTGGTGTTGGCGGTCATGGTTTTCTCAACGCATGTTTGCGCCGACCCTGTCCAGAAATCAGAAGACATCGTCAAGTTTTTTGCCGGCGCGGCCGATCTTGGCAGGTCGCGCGGAATTTGTGTCGGCACCGAGGAGCAGTGCAAGAGCAAGAGTAAGCCAAACGAGGGACCCGCCGGCAAATCCAGTCTCGACATGCTGATCAATTTCGGACTCGATTCGGCCGAACTTGACGCAACCGCGCGCGCCGAGCTCGCGGAGTTTGCCAAGGCCCTGAAGGACAACCGGCTTAGCAGTTTCCATTTCGTCGTCGAAGGCTACACTGACGCTTCCGGTCCGGCGAACTACAATGAGCGGCTCTCACAGCGACGAGCGCAATCTGTGACGTCCTTCCTGACATCAAGCGGCATTGAGGCGGCTCGGATTAATCCGATCGGCCTGGGCGAAGCGCATCCGCGCAGCCCCAACCCATACGATGCTGTCAATCGCCGTGTGGAAATGCGCATAAAGACCGAGTAGCGCATGCCGCCGAAAACTGTGCGGCAGTTTCGAGCCACAACGGCTTTGCCGCGAGCAGGGCAGTCGTTTGAACCCTTTCTTACGAACGGCTGCGATGGCTCAAAGCGCGTTCTGCACGGAGCTCAGCATCGCCATGATCACGTGTTTGTACTTTGCGAACTCGGGCGATGTCTGCCGGATTTCAGTGGTGGTCGTCGTCTGCTGGCTCGCGGTCGTTGCTGGGCTGAGCTTTCGACCCATCTTCCTTTCGGCCCAGTCCACGACATAGCTGGCGGTCTTGCCGGTGAGAAAGGGATTGGCCTGAATGACGGCTGATCCGAGCACGGCGCTCAGTTGCGCCGAACCCGACGCCGACAGCACCTGATGCGCCCCCTCCATGCCGAGGAAATGGCACAGATAGAGCCGGCCGGCTGTGATTTGGTGGCCGCGCGCCCGAAGATAGGCTTCGCCCTCTCGCGCCAGATTGCGAACCATCTCGCGCGAGATCGTGGCGTCGTAACGCAGGGCAAGCAGGTCGGCGGTCGACAGTGTGCGTGCAAGTTCGGGGCGGTATGTATTCATCATCCGGATCCAGGTCTTGGTGATGAACTGGCCGGCGCCGGTCGCTGAAGAATTCGGGTTCTTGGCACGGGCACTGCCGCCACTTTCGACATGGACGATGCGGTCGGTGAGCGTTTCCACGGCGGAAAGATCCGAAGCGACCGCAGTAACCGTACCCAGCGGGTCGATCGCCGCGCCATTCTGGTACAGTTCGAAATGCAGGTGCGGCCCGGTCGACAGTCCGGTGGTGCCGATATAGCCAATGATATCGCCTGCCTTCACCTTGGTGCCGACACCGCCCATGATTGCGAATTTCTGCATATGCGCATAGCGCGTCTCGCGCCCGCTTCCGTGCGAAATCTTGACCAGATTGCCATAGCCGCCCCCATCACCCTGGAAGCTGATTTCGCCATCGAAGGCGGCTGCGATCGGCGTGCCTACAGGCGCCGCCCAGTCGACGCCCTTATGGATGCGAACGGTGCCCAGAATTGGATGCTTGCGCGGCCCGAAGGTCGAGGTCAAGACCCCGTTGACCGGTGTGACCATGCCGTTGGTGACCGTCAGCGAGCGGACCTGATCGTCGCCTGTGACGCATGCAAACTGGCCATCGCCCTGCTGGAAGACGAAACAGTCGAGACTTTTTGTCGTGCCCTGAACACCAACATACAGCACGCGCCCGGCGCCTTCGTCCTTGCCGCGCGGCGTTTGAGAATAGATCAGCACAAGACGCTGGTCCTCGCTTGCAAAGGCGTCCAGATCCTGTCCTCTCGACAGATACATGATCGCTTCGCCGATCACGCCGGTTGGAACGCTGTTGCGTGCCGCAGTCGAGTAGATCGCGTCGAGCAGACGATACTGCCTTTTGTGGCCGCCTTCCGCCGGCGCGCCCGAGTAGTTGAAGAGATCTTCGCGTACCCAAGGGTCGACGCCGGAGACGAACACGCCCGCGGCATTGCGCGTCAGCGTGCCGACAAAGACGTTCTTGGCGTAGATCGACACCTGCATGAGGGACATCGTTGTCGTCTCGCGGTTGGGCCGGTATCCACGCATGGCCACGACATAGCCCGGTTCAAGGCCGTCCCGGCCGAAGAGGGCCTTCAGCGCCTCGCCTGCCTGCTTTGCGTCGTCGGCGGAGAAATGTGCATCGAGCGCAACGCTATCCAGACTGCGATCGTTGAGGATCTTCACGAACGTGTCTTCCGTCGCCTCGAACCGCTGATATTCGTTCGTGACAGTTGCGACGCTGGTGTTGTTTTCGATCTGGGTCTTGTGGAACGCGGGAAGAGCTGCATCGCCTGCGTCGATTGTTTCACCCCAGCCGGCCTCCGGGTCATCGGCTTCGGTCAGTTGATCGGCAGCAGGCGCGGGTTCATCGGCGCCAGGAGCTGGCTGAAGATCGTTCTGCAGATCGCTGGAGGCTGCGGGGGCGGTTTTTCGTTGTGCCTGGAAGAACGCAAAATCCTCCTGCGTCGACGGTATGGTCGTCATGAATTTCTCGCTGGCGCTAAGCATGACGTCGGACAAAATCTCGATCTGTGACGAAACCCCGGCCTGGTCGAGTTCGGCCGGACGCGGAACGACGCGGCCTTTCGTTGCGGCGCCGGAATCGGGTGCGAGCGTGATCCACATCGGGTCTCCCGCCAGGCCGATAATGGCAGGCACATAAACAGAGGCATCGGCCGGCACATCGTCGGCTCCTTCGACCGCATGCAGCTCCTCGTCTTCGTCGCCAAATGACCAGTAGTCCGCGGTGAGATAGAAGCCGGCTGCAATCGAACACAGGAAAACCGTGGCGAGGCCGGCAAGAAGCTTGCGCCAAAACGTGCGCCGGCGAAGGGCAGCGCGTGCTTGCTTCTTTTCCTTGAAGCTGGTGTCGATAGCGTGCGTCACGGACTGCTTCCGGTCAGGAAAAACGTCCACCGCACCTGTTCAAGCGTATCGACTTCGACAAATCGCGCGGCAATATGGCCGCGCTGCCAGCATTCGTCGATGCCGCGTATCGAGAAACGTCGCCGCTCAATGCACATTTCGGTCGATCCGGTCAGGATCGCGTGGCCGAAAACGTCGGTGGCGTAGAGGTAGATGTAGCGGTTCGTCAGTTCTTCGCGGATGACATTGACGCACTGATTTGCGCCGATGGTCCACCAGCCGTCGGTCTGGTCGGCATTGTCCACCTCCTGGCCGACAGCGAGGTTGACGACGTCGAGCGTCTGATTGCACACCGTGAATTCGGCGCGCGCTTCGTTGCACGAGAGCACGGCTAGCAACGCGGCGGCCGAAACGACCGCAAGCCTCATCCGGCTCATCGAGGCAAGCAAGGTTCGAAGCCGACCACGCTGCTTTACGGGCAGGTCGGAAGACGAGCGGGGCAAACGCGAGCTAAGCAGTTCCATCGGACGCCCATGCTAGCCGCCGAGTCGGAAATACTTGGCACTGGCCGAAAACTTGGAACCGTTGGCCTCAATTTCCTCGAGAATTTTGGGCAACAGCCGTGAGGCTGGCACTGGCGTGGAGATCGCAGCCGCCTGGATGTCCTGGGGCCCGGTGATCACCATGATGATCTGCGGCACGGCCTTGCCTGCAGCCCTGTCGGCGGCGCCGAGACCGATCGGGATGCTGAAGGTAGCCTTGTCCGAGTGAACGACCATGCGGTCATCGAGGTTGAACATCATGCCTTTGTGGTCGATCAGCAGCACGCTGGAAATGAGCCCGCCACGCGTTACCAGCGTACCGCTGATCGGCGTACCGTTCGGCACCGATGTTCGATCGAGAACAAGCTGCGGCTTCTCGCCAGCAGTCTGCCCCAGAAAACGCAGAAAGTTGGTGACTTCGCACTGGCTCGGCTCAATAAGGCGCACGTTGATGTCCGGCTCAACGTGGAACTTTGCCTGGAAATCAGCCAGCATCTGCTCGAATGGCTGGACCGCGGTTCCAAATCCTTCGATGGCAGCGGTCTTATCGGTGATCGAGGTCACGGCGGCGTAGAAACAGTCGCCGCCGCTGAAGTCCCGAACCCAAGACACACGTTGCGCTATCTCGTCGATTACTGGGGCAACTTCCGGCTTGGGCAGGTTCAGGGCGACCATGGCCTGATCTGGTTCTCTGGCCGCTGGCAGGTCGGCCTGCTGCTCCTTTGCCCTCGTCGTATCCGCCTGGCGTGCAGCCGGCTCGGGAACGGGCGCTGCTGGTGTCGTCTTCGCCGGCCGGCTCGCCTGGTGTTTGGGCGGTGGCAGGACGGCCTGCTGCTCCTTTGCGCTCGTCGCACCTGCCTGGCCTGCAGCCGGTTCTGGAGCCGGCACGGCCGGTTTCGCCCCCGCCTGTTGGCTTGCCTGCTGTTCAGGCTTTTGGCTCGGTGCGGCGTCTGGCTGCGCGGCGCGCGGCGCCGGAGCCTTTTCGACCAGCGGGAGGGCCGGAGCAATCTTGGCAGGCGGCGGGGGCGTATCGGGCTGAATTGATGGCGTTGCGGTTTCGGCCGGCACTTGCGCCGCGCTTGCCGACGGCCTCGACGTTTCCTGCGTTTGCGGGAGCATCTTAGGCGACGCTGCCGGCGGCTGCGTTCTGGCCGCGGCGGCCTCCGTCTGATTTTCAGTTGGCGCTAATGTAGCCTCCGTTTCCGGCTTTGGGGCTGGAACTGCCTGTGGCGGCTCAGGCGCGTGCGCATCATTGTCCGTCGCCAGCGGCTTTGACGCCTCTGCGTCAGGAATTGATGCATCCGGGAAAGGCGTTGTTGCTTGTGGTGCAAGTTGCGGTGGCTCTGGCGCGGAAAGCGAGGTTTTGACAGCGCTCGGTGCGGTGGGCGTTATAAAGCCGCTAAAATAGAGGCCGGCAACTGAGGCGAGAGCCAATGTCGCGAAGGCAGAGATGGCGATGCCTCGGCCTTTTGTAGATGTCCCGCGAACAGCACCAACGAGGGCTCGTGGCGGCGCAGCGACCGGTGAGGCCCGAGGTTCGGACAGCAGCGCTGGTCGGACATGCGGGACAAAGCGCTGCCCACCCGAGCCTGCCAAAGGCCCGCTATGGCCCAAGACATCGGATGGCGGGGACGAGGCCTTCGGGTCGGGCGCAAGGGTTTGCCCCGCTCGTGGCAAACCCGGCCTGTCGCGGTTTGGGATGAACGTCGGCGGCGTTGTCCCTTCGTCCTCGTCACGCGTCATCCTGGCAATTTCCGCCATGCTCACCGGGCGGTCTCGCGGATCCGGCTGCAGCATGGCTTCGACAATGTCACGAAAATCGTCATCGATGTCGGACAGGTCAGGCACGGTCCGACGCTTTTCGATGATCTCGAATTGGGATCCGCTCATGTCGATCGGCTTCCCGCGCAGGGCGGCAACCAACACCAGCCCCAGGCTGTAGATGTCGGACTGCTCGCTGACATCGCCGCTGTACAGCCCAAGCTGTTCGGGGGAAACGTAGTTGTACTTTCCCGCGAATTTTCCGCCGATCAGGGTCTCCCCGCCGACGGTCGCCGATCGCGCGATTCCGAAATCGATGATCTTGGCGCGATCGACCTGACCTCCGGGCAAGATGATGTTGTCCGGAGAGAGGTCGCGGTGTATTGCTCCTGCCTGATGCACGGCGCTCAGACCCGACGTGAGGCGATGGCAGAGCTTGCGCACCTGCTCAGTCGGCATAGGGCCACGTCGCATGATGTCGTATAGGGACTCGCCGTCGACGAATTCCATCGCAAGGTAGGGACGACCGATCCCTGGATCGATCGTGAAGACGTGATAACGCACGACCGCATCGTGCGAGAGGTGATTGAGGATCGACGCTTCCTTGCGGAACAAGGACAAGATCGTCGGGTCGCGGGCAAATTCGGGCAGGACGATCTTGATCGCGACATGGTCGCCAGTCTGAATGTTGTGGCCGCGGTAGACCTCGCCCATGCCGCCGAATGCGATCCGCTCGTCAAGTTCGTAGATGCCGCTGAGCTGCGTGCCGACGGCGGTGTTGGCCAGCTGCGGCGATATTCGCGTCTTGTCGTCGGCGCTCATCAGCCTCAACCCTCCGCTCTGGACAGATCTGGGTAGGGGGGGTGTCCGTTGCTTCTGCTTGCGAATTTTACCAGCACAATCGTGACATTGTCTGTCCCGCCTCGCTCCAGCACCGTTTTCAGCAGAGCCTCACAGGCCGCCTGAGGTGTTGCAGTCACAACCGCGGCGCCGATCTCGGCGTCGGTCAGATGCGCCGTCAGCCCATCGGTGCACAACACAAAGATGTCTCCCGGCATGATTTCCCCTTGCTGGAAATCGATGACGATTTCGTCGCTGACGCCTACCGCATGCGTGATGACATTGCGGCGCGGCCAGGTGAGCGCCTCGGCCGCGCTGATCATGCCACGGTCGAGAAGTTCCTGAACTTCGGTGTGGTCCTTCGAGATCTGCGAGATGGAGCCGTTGCGGATCAGATAGACCCGGCTGTCGCCCGCCCATAGGCAAGCAAATCGCCCATCCATCGCCAGCAGGGCGGCAACGGTGGAGCCGATCGTTATGCCGCGGGACTCGGAGATCCTGCGGATCTCGGCGTTGGCGCGGCTCAGCCTGTCCTCGAAGCGCGCACGAAGATCCGGGGCGGAACTGGCAATGCCGATCGTGGCCAGATGATCGACAATGCTGGCTGAAGCGACCTCTCCGGCTTCATGCCCACCCATACCGTCGGCCACCACCCACAGGCCGGTTCGTGGCTCGAGCAGATAGTTGTCTTCATTGTGCTCACGGACACAGCCATTGTGGCTTACGCCGAAGCTTTCAAAGGAAAGGGCGACATCGCTCAACTTGCCACCAAGCGCTTCTCGAAGCGCCCTCTGCAGCGCACTCTAAGGCGCTCGCTGGCGCCACTTTGCCACAGGCTCGAATATTAAAATATCGAAATCTAGCTTTGATCGCGTGGCCTTTGTGGCGGGTCACCCCGAAAAAGAGCTGAAGAGATGATTTGAGGGCGCGACAGCGCTCCGTTGCCTGGTCAACTGCGCATCCTGCGATCTCCCCGCCTGTCACAACGTGCCGGTGCCGAAGTGTTCCAGCTCTTATCCCACAACCAACCGGGCAGCCCGTCAGGTACGCCGGAATGACGCCGTGTGATCTCGCCGTGATCGGTGCTCGAGACGACCACCTGGATGCCGCTGCCAGGACCCGGCATCTTTCAGGATCCGAGCGAGCGACGTGCCACCCAGCGCAAATTGCCGACCCCGTCGTTAAAACAGGAGCGTCGGTATATTCAAAATATCGATCCTCACCCTAGCTTGGTTTCGCGATCTTACTTGCCTTCGGCGAGGTCAAATTCAAAACGCCTTCGGACAGCTGAAAGCAGAAAGTGCGGGAAGGAAGAAGGGGCTGGGTCCGGAGCCGGTCTGGATCGTATAGCTGACGTCGCGTCCGCCGATTACGAAGCGCGCCTCAACAGTGCCGTCTTTTCTGGTGATCGTCGCCTTGTCCAGCAACCGCTTCAGCGACCACGGCCCTTCGAAGCTGATAACGGATTCGCGGCCCGGCATTTCCGGCGTCAGCCTCAGACTGGCGGATGTCGAGGCCGCACCGGTCGGCCAGGACACAGTGCTTGGCGTGTTAGCCGCCTGGTTGCTCTGGACGATCTGGCCATCGACGTCGAGCACCGCAGCATCTGCATCTCCATTCAGCGAGAACGGAGTAAAGGTCAGGTTGACTGACGGCATTGACCCGCCCGACGGGAAAAATGCGCCGCGGATTTCCGCAGCCAGCTGAAAGTTTTTCAGCGTCGACTTCGACAGGTCGCGGCCAAAGCGTGCATCCTGTTTCCAGCTCCAGTCCTGGCCGCTCATGTCGATCAAGGAAGCAAGGTTTTGTGCGAAGAACCGGTCCATCAGGCCGCCCGGAGAGAACAATTTGGCGAAGTCCGCCATCGCAATATCCTCGGTACCATCGCCGGCGAAGGGGTAGCGGCCGTTGACCGCCTTCTCGCAGGGCTGCGTGACGGCCTGGTCGAGCATCTCATTCAGATTCGTCAAAGAAATTTCAGCCGTGTTGCCCTCAAATTCGTCTGCAGTTGCGTTGACCATTCTGCCGAGTTGCTTGGGCAGACGCGATGCATTGGCGCGAAGGGTGGCTATCTGCAGCTGCAGGTTGGCGTTGACACGTTCCGTCTGCGAAGGGACCTCGGTTGCCAGTCGCAGGCTCTGGTGGATGTCGCGAAAATTCTGGGTCAGCGCATCGATCGGTCGGTGTCCAAAAGGACCGCTTACCAGAGCCTGGAAGGACCTGAACTGCGCTTCGATGTTTGCCCCAGGGTTCTGGCTATGAAATTTCTCGGACCCCGTACCGGCACGGCTTTGCGATTTTGCGGAGCCAATTTGGATGCCGATGCGAGCCAGGCCCTTGGCCATGTCTGCGGCGTCCTGGGACTGGCGCAGGACGGTGCCGACCTGCACCCCAGTGCCCGAGTCGGCGCCGGAGACAGAGTCGCGCGCCAGGGTTGTTTCCTCGGCCATCGCGGTAAAAAGCTGTTCGATCGGCGAGCTTGGTGAGGCTACGGCGGAAAGCGCGACATAGTGCGGCTTGTCGTTCAGCATGGCCTTGAAGTTCAATCCATCGAGTACGCTGTTCCACGCGGCTGCGAACTCCTTGCCGTAGCCATCGAGAAGTTCGGGGCCGAGTTTGAGCAACGCCTGATCGATGCCGCCTTGCTCGCCGCCACCGCCCAGAACCCACTGGTCGTCGACGAGTGTCTGGGCAACGCGCGAAAGCTGTCCGAGAAAAAAGTTGTTGAATCCGGCTTGGGTGTAGAGACCGGGTATACGAAGCTTCGACAGATCGCCGCCATCGACGCGCTCGAACACAAGCTGCGCTTCCGGTCCAGCTTTTTGAGAGACGGCAAAATCGTCCAGCGCAGCCGCATACACCGCCGACTTGATCAATGCTGACGCGCGATCCGCAAGGCTCATGCGCCCGAGCGAACGCTGGGCGGCTTCCACAAGCGGCTGGTTGAGTTCGAAAACTGGATCATAGGCATCGTCCAACGCGAGCATGGCGCGTAGGTGCTTTTCGAGCTGCGCGCGTCCTTCCCGGTTGCTCTCGCCGGGATAACGGTTCTTTTCCCAATCCTGCTTCATCCAAGAGATGATCAGTGCGTCATCGACCTTGGGTGCCTTGCCGCCGAGCATCAGGTAGATCTTGAGCGGTTCGTAAAGCGTGGCAGGCTCAGCCATCGTCGCCTGGACCGTCCGCTCAGCCTGAACGAGCAGACGCGACCGCAACATTCGTTCCAGTGCTTGCCGATAGGCCGTTGTCGATGCAGAACTAAGCCTTTCCCGCTGGCTCAGGCCGAACGTTTCGTCGATCGGGATCGGTGAGTCACTGCTTTCGAAACCGGCCGGCATGTTGCGCAATTGGTCGAGTGGCCCGATGACGTTTTCAAGGTCGACATCCGCGACCGTCGTGCTTTTGAGCAGGGCGTCCGCTGTCTCGCGATATTGGCTCGTCGCCTGCGTCGTAGAGGCGATCAGCGAGCGGTTGGCCATGAAGCTCATCCCGAGCGCGCCAAGGGCCGCTGCAGTGATCAAGGCTATGATGCCAAAGCCGCCATACCTGAGGGCCGCTGCCCGCCTCTCGGTCGCTCGGTCATAGGAAACCCATCCGGATTCAGCGAAAATGACATCGGTCAGGAGATCGTGCAAAAAGAAGCTCTTGCCGGTCCCGGACAGGTGGGGGCGGGAATTGTTGCCGAAACTGCGGCCGATTGCGCCCAAGACCTGATCGATGGGCGTTCCCTCCTGCGTCCCCGACGAGAAGTAGATCCCACGCAAACTGACGTTCACCTGGCCGCGCACCGGATCGAACAGGCTGGTCACGAAATTGGCAATTCGCCCCTTGAGCGCGTAAAACTGGGCCGGAAAGCCAAAGATCGATATGCGCGAGACCGGATCAAGCTCTTCCTGCAGGCGGTCAGCCATCTCGTCCGCCAAGCGGTTCGCCAGCGCATCGAATTCGGCCGGAGCCTCACCGGCCATGTTCTTGTTGCGGTCTGTGGTCTGGAATGTCGCGCCCCAGACCTTGCGCCTGCGCGGCTCCTCGAAACTGCTGAAGTATTCCATGAAGCCGGAAACAAGATCGGCCTTGGTGAACAGCAGGTACACCGGAAACTGGATTTTAAGCGTCTGGTGGATCTCCCTCAGGCGACTGCGTATTTCAACGACTTGGGCATCTAGCTGCTGGTCATCGAGGCTGATGAGGTCGGCAAGGCTGATGGCCAGGATGACCCCGTTGATCGGTTGCCTTGTGCGGAATTTCTTGAGCAATGACAAAAACGCAAGCCAGCTCTTGCTGTCGCTTCCAGCACTGGAATCCTGCGTGGTGTAACGTCCTGCCGTGTCGATCAGCACAGCCCCTTCAGTGAACCACCAATCGCAGGAGCGGGTGCCGCCAACACCGGCCACCGGCTGGGCGTCTCCTGAACCGGCAAGCGGAAAATTCAGACCCGAATTGACCAGTGCCGTCGTCTTGCCGGCGCCCGGCGGGCCAATGACGATGTACCATGGAATATCGTAGAGGAAATTGCGCTTGCCGCTCGAGCGTTTGAGTGTTCCGATGGCTTCACTCATGCGCGCCTCGAGCACCGGTGAATCGTCATTGCCCTCGTCGCCGCGAGCAATGACGATCTCGAGCGCTTTTTGCGCCTTTCTCACCTGCCAGACGCGCACTCCGTAAACGAGGGCCGCGGTCGCTACGATCGTGCCGATGATTGTCGCGCGCAACCAAACAGGTCCCAGCGGCCGGATATCGGCGAAGCGGATCAAAGGTCCAGCAAACCAGATCGCTGCCGCGAAACCGGCCAACGCGGCCGTGCTGAATATCCGCGGCAGCCAACGCATCATTGGCGTTTCCCACCGGCGGTCTTCACAGCGTTTCCTCCTTGGGGATCATCACGTCGACACGGCGGTTCTTGGCGCGGCCCTCGGACGTCGCATTGTCGGCAATTGGCTCATCTGCGCCCTTGCCATCAGCGGTCACTCGCGCGGGATCGCTAAGTTTCGCGGCGATCATTGTTCCAACAGCCTTCGCGCGGGCGACCGAAAGGTCAAAGTTGGATTTGAACGCGCTCGATTTCCGTGGCTTCACGTTGTCCGTGTGGCCAACGATCCTGATTGGCCCCGGCTCGTGCTCAAGGGCTGCGGCAATCTGTTCGGCCAGTGACTGAGACTCAGGCTTCACTTCGGTCTTGCCCGGCTGAAACAACAATTGATTGTTGATCTCCACTACGATGAAGTCGCCTTTTGTGCCGATGGTCATCCCGCCGCGCTCGACTTGCGTGGACAGTGCCGAGCGGATGCGGTCGATCTGCTCGGTTACGGCAGGCGAGGCAACTGTCGCCGGTTCGGCAAGTGGGGGTACCACACTGGCGCGCTCGATCGTCACGGGTGTCGAGGGATTGAGCGCCAGCAACTGTCTGGCTGCAGCATCGCCTTCATCGGTCACGAACGCCCGCAACGTGAAGAACGCGGCCGTCAGCAGGGCTGATGCCGCGGCGGCAACGCCCCAGAGCGGCAGGCGGGTAGAAGACGGCACCATCGTCGCCGCCATGCTTTGCCAGCGGGGGGAGATGTCCTCTCCGGCGCGGGCCCTGAAGTAGCGAAGCGTCTCGTAGACGTCGCGCCGCACACGTTCGAGACTGATATCGTCGCGCGCCAGGCCCCGATACTGGCCCTCAAATCCCAGGGACAGGCAGACATGCATCAGCTCCAGCAGGTCTAAGTGTGGCTCCGGATTGGCCAGCACCTTGTTTAGCGCTTCGAAAAAGCCGGCGCCCGTGGCTTCGAGGTGAAAAAACCGCGACAACATACTGTGCTGTGCCCAGGTGTCCTTGCCGGTCCAGGGCAGGTTGCCAACAAGATCGTCGGCAGTTTCGCAAAGGGCGAACTTCGCGATCCGCGCATCCTCTTCGGCAACGCCCGACTTCTCCAGCGTCCGGTCGAACCTCTCGATCGCTTCGGCGATATGCTCGGCCAGTGGCGCCGCCTGTCTTTCAACCGGCACAAGCCTGAGATGCCCGAACAGGACAAGCAATGGTGCTGACGCCGCGAGGATCGGATTTGCCGTCGAATATTTGACCGTGTCGGCGGCTTCGAGCAGCACCTCCTGCTGAATGATCGGCCTTGACTCGGCTGCCCCGGCTTTGGCCGCTGCACCGGACGGCGCTCCCTGATAAAAAATGGTTCCGGATGTCCAGTCCGGCGGCATATGCCGACCTATGTCAGGATCGAAAACTGTCGATTCCTTGACGTCCAAGGGCCTGACCGGCTTGGCAATCGGTTCATTTGCGGCTGGTTTGGCATTCTGCCCGCGCCCTGGATTGGTGCGGATGACGGTCTTGCCGACCGGGCCGAAAGGATCGTCCTTCGAGCTCATTGCCGATGTGCCGCCGCGATGCAATGTCCGCGCTCGCGTTCGAGAGGCGCCAGATCTTTCCTGGCCGGATAGGGCAAGCAAGGGGCCGGCCAGCGAGCCCTTGGTCCGCAGCAGTCTTTGCTACAAGAAACGATGTCGCCGCAATATGACATCTGCCGCAGACCCCCAGGTCAATCAGGCTTACCCGCCTGGCGAACGGTCGTATGTGATCGTAATCTCAGATGTTGTCGATTGGAACATGATGCGGTGCGCCGATGCGCTTTTCTTCGTCAGCTAGAGCGGCGCAGTCTATTGGGCCGGTCTATTTGTGCTTGTCAGCTTTGGCATACGCCTCGCCGAAATAGGCCAAGAATATATCCAGCATGCCGTTTTCATGGGCTTCCTCCATGTTCCGCCATGTCGCGACAAAAGCGTCCCATGCTTGGGCCTTCTTGGAGGTGAACGATGTCGGTGGAAGCTTTTTGCCGATCGCTTCCGGCGACAGGTCGTCAAGCAGTCGCGACAGCGCAGCTTGCATGGCGGCATAAGTCGCAAATTCGTGCGTCTTGAGATCGCGGAACGCATCTTCGACGCTGTGCCTTGCATCGAGATAGCCGGATCTGCGCCGTGCAAACATGATTTCGAGGATGTCGTCGATCCCCGGCACGAACTTAAGCGGGTTGTTGTCGGCGGAGCTTATCATTGTCCGGTGCGTGCTCTTGGCCAGCGTTTTGGCGGCCGCACGTGCCTTCAGCAGCATGGCCAGTTGCTCGACCACCACCCGCAGGACCGAGCCAATTTCGGCCGCAACTTCATGCGGGTCCCGCGACTGCAGCAGTTCCGGGGAAATACCCGCTCCAATCGCGATTTCCCGCAGCACCTCGTCTCTCGTCGACGGGACCGACGCGGGCGGCGACGGTGCTCGTTGCCCAAGCCATCGCTGTGCCGAATTCAAGAAGGGCTCGCCTCCAGAGTCAAGCGGCCGATCGGCCGCGATAGGCATGTGTCGTTGTGTCGAACCTTCGTCGCCTTGCGGATGGGTCGGCGAGGCGCGCTCGTCAATCGATACCAAGATGACGTAGCGGCCGACCAGGAGCCTGTCGCCGTGCGCCAGCCGGTGTGGACCGGTGATGCGTTGGCTCGATCCGTTGATGAAAGTGCCATTGCGCGAGATGTCATGCAGCCAAAACGCGCCTGCCTCGTATCGAATTTGGCAATGCCGGCCGGAAATGAACTTGTCCGGGTCGGGTAAGATCCAGTCGCAATTTTCGCGTCCGATTTTGAAGGTGCGATCACGCGATCTGTAGCCGGGGGATACGCCAGCGGGCAGGACATCGACATTGCTGATCTGCAGACTGATTAACATGCACAATCGCCTGTGTGATCGCTGGCGGCCTTGTCGGCACGATACTCCATGTTTTTAACGTGGCTAATCCAATTTCGCATCACATTGGCGCAAGGCAGCGGGCGAACCCTCGATCTTGCTGCTTCGCCCAGCTATGCATGCCGCTTTGGCCCGCGCAACAACATGTGGTACGCTCAACACGGACCAGCAACCCAGTGAGAATTGTTTGGCTTTGAGTTCCTGAACCTGCCGTCGTTAGTATAGCAGGACAGTATAGCAGGACCTTCAAATCCAGTGGCGGCAGGGTCCAGGAGGGGCACGACCAATGCCGAATGAACGTGCCACGGTTGTGGAGACGCCGATTGGCGCCGAGCTGTTGACCTTCACGCACCTTGTCGGGCGCGATGAGATAAGCCGTTGTTTTGGCTACACCGTTGGGTTCGTAAGTACCGATCACGACATCAATCCGCTGAAGATGCTGGGTGGGGCCGTCTCGATCGAAGGTGAATCCGATCCAAAACGTTGGTTCAGCGGCCTAGTGTCCGAGTTTAGACTTACCCGGATCGAGGACCAACTGGCCTATTACGAAACGGTCGTCAGACCATGGCTCTGGTTTCTCGGAACTACGACCGACTGCCGCATTTTCCAAAACATGAGCGTCGTCGAAATCGTCGAAGAAGTATTTTCAAAATACAGCACCGCAAAATACGAGAAGCGCCTGCAAGGCTCTTATCCGCCGCGCGAATACTGCGTGCAGTATGACGAGACCGATCTCGATTTCGTGCAGCGACTCCTCGAGCACGAGGGCATCCTGTATTTCTTCGAGCATGGCGAGGGCAAGCACACGCTTGTGCTTGCCGATTCGATGAGCAAGCTGAAGCCGGCGCCGGGCTATGAAAAAGTGCCTTATCACTTTGAAGGGCAGGGCTCCCGGCGGGATGTCGAATATATCACGGAATGGATCCCGGGCAGTTCGGTGCGGCCGGGCGCCTATGTCCATACCGACTATGATTTCAAAAAGCCGGGCGCCGACCTGATGGCCAAATCGGCCCAGCCGTTCAGTCACAAGCTGGCTGCGGGTGAAAATTACCGTCAGCCCGGCGCGCATCTCGAAGTGGGCCGAGGCGACAGCCTGGCGGCAATCCGGCGCGAGGAAATCCAGGCGGTGCACCAGCGCATCGCCGCGGTTGGAACCGTGCGCGGCCTGTATTCAGGCTGCATTTTCAAACTGGACGGCTTTCCGCGCGAGGACCAGAACCAAGAGTATCTGGTGGTGAGCGCCGAATACAGACTGTTCGACCCCGGCTACAGAGCCCATGCGGATGTCGAGAGCGAGAACTTCAAGGTGATCCTTGGCGTGGCACCCACGGCATTGCCCTATCGTCCGCCACGGGTCACGACACGGCCGATCATGCGCGGCCCTCAGACGGCGACTGTGGTCGGTCCGTCCGGCGAGGAGATATTCACCGACAAATATGCGCGCGTGAAGGTCCAGTTCCATTGGGACCGGCTGGGCAAGAAGGACCAGAACAGTTCGTGCTTCGTGCGGGTTTCGCAGACCTGGGCCGGCAGCGGCTGGGGTTTTATCCAGATTCCGCGTATCGGCCAGGAGGTCATCGTCGACTTCATCGAAGGCGATCCTGATCTGCCGATCATAACCGGCAGGGTCTACAACGCCGCGCAGATGCCGCCTTATGGACTGCCCGGCAACGCCACGCAATCCGGCTGGAAATCCGATTCGTCGAAAGGTGGTGGCGGCTACAACGAACTGATGTTCGAGGACAAGGCAGGCTCCGAACTGGTCAACTTCCAGGCGCAGAAGGACCATCACCTTCTGATTAAGCACGACCGCAACAAGTTGGTGCAGCACGATCAGTCCGACCGCATCGACCACGACGCCAAGCACTCTGTCGGGCACAATCTCGACGAGGACGTAGGCAACAACAAAACTGTCAAGGTCGGCGTCGACCAGACAACTAACATCGGGTCGAACGACACCGAGACGGTTGGGGTGAATCGATCGCTGACAGTCGGATCGAACGAGAGGATCCACATCGGCGCGAACTCTACGGAAAACATTGACGCCAACCATTCGCAGACCGTAGCGATTGTCCAGACGATCACGGTTGGGGCGGCGCGCGTCGATACGGTCGGTGCCTCCGAGACACGAAGCGTCGGCGGACCGCAAACGAATACGATCGGTGCGACACGATCGGTTACTGTAGGCGCGGCGCAGAGCCACACGATTGGCTCGGCAGACAAATGGCAGATCGGCGCCGCGCAGACGGTTGACGTCGCCGCCGACCAGAGCTTTACTGTTGGCGGCGCCCATTCCTCGCAGGTCGGCAAGGCGCGGCTGGCCAAGATTGCAGCGGACGAGGGGATCGAGGTCGGCGGGGCCTACTCGCTAAAAGTCGCCAAGGCGAGCAGTGTCATTGTCGGCGAAGACGGCGTGATGAAGTTCGGCAAGAAGCTTTACGTCGAGGCGGCTGACGAGATCACGCTGAAATGCGGCGATGCCAGCATCATCCTCAAAAAGGACGGCACTATTAGCGTCAAGGGCAAGGACATAAGGCTCGACGGCAGCGGCGACATCGACGTGAAGGCCGACGGCAAGACCAAAATCAAAGGCAGCAGTGTTCACAACAATTGAGGGCCGAGCGATGGACGTTGTGGAGCGTGTTGATGGGGTGATAATTGGGTTGCTGATCGGCTTCGATGATGGCTCGCCGCTCGTCGTTTTCGTCGGCAATCCCAGCGACACGGCGCTCAAGGCCCGCAGCCTCGCCGCTCTCGACGCTTCCGCTGTCGGCTCGGAAGTGGCGCTGCTGTTCGAAGCGGGTGACCCCGCCCGGCCGCTTGTGGTCGGACGGATAGTTGATCCGCGTCCCAATCCGCATCCCGTCGAAGTGTTGCGCGACGGTGAGACGGTGATATTGAATGCTCGCGATCGCATTGAGTTCAGATGTGGCTTGGCGTCCATCATTTTGGAGAAGAACGGGCGCGTCTCCATTCGCGGCACACAGCTCAACAGCCACGCGACCGGTACGAACCGTATACGAGGGGCGGCCGTTCACCTGAATTAGGTCAAGCCGATGCAGCGCCTTGCGACGATCCCCGCCATCGTTGACCAGCACGCGGAGGACGCCGCTTTCCTCTGGTCACGGCGGCGCCGCGAGATCGATGGACCGCTACTGGGCGAAGTCGACATCGGCCGCATCGACCAGCGGCTGGACGCCAATCTTGAAGGCCTGTTCGCGTCGGGCGAGGCTGCGTGGGCGGCGGCGAAGGCGCGTTTCTCCGATTATTCTGAAGCCCCAGAGCTCTTTGTCATGGCGTGCCTGGCGCTCCATTGGGGACTGGAAAAGCCGCTTGCCGCAGTGATCGAGGCCGCCGCCGCACTCGGCGAAACCGGCATCAAGGGTATATCAGGCGCCATCGCCCGGACACCGCGCGAGAAACTCCGTCCTTTTGTCGCCAAGTGGGTCGATTCCAGGGAAACGATGCTAAAATGCATCGGGCTTTCGGCGCTCTGGCACCATCGCGCCGATGCCGGCCCGAGCCTCGGCGATTTAGTCGCAAATAGCCAGGCTGAGATCCGTATACGAGCATTGCGGTTGGCTGGCGCGTTGCGCCGCCGCGATCTGCTCCCGGCGGTAGCTGAGCGTCTCGCCGCCGATCAGCTGCCGGAACGGTTGGCGGCCTCGATCGCCGCTTGTCTCCTCGGCGCGGACCGTATGGCCCTGCCTGTTCTTGATGAATTGCTTGCCTCGCGTAGTGTTCCCCAAGGTGAGGTGATCGAAATCCGGCTACTCGCCTCGGCGGGAACTCCCGCAAAGGCCTGGCTTCAGAAATGTCTAAACGAACCTTCGTTGCGACTACCGGCTCTAGCCACCATAGGAATGCTTGGCGACAGATCAATCGTCCCCTGGCTGATCGAACGCATGCGCGAGCCCCAATCCGCTTATGCCGCGGGCCTCGCTTGGCGCGATCTGTTCGAGGTCGATTTCAATGATACCGACGTCTTCACAGTCGATACCTCGCCGCTTGGAAAGCCATTCGCCAAGATCGAGGACTCGCCGCTTCCAATGGCCGAACGCGCGAGTGCATGGTGGGACGATGGGCGGGGACCGGGCAAACACGTCGCATTCCGCTCCATGCGTCGGCTGCGGCTCGCGGCCATCCGAGCCTCTTTGGACAACCGTGACCTCCCATTGGCCGACTGGCGGCGCACGCAGCGCTTCCCCGCCTGGATGTAATTCAGCTGGACTTTACCTGGCTGACCAGCGCCGTGGCGCGCAATCCGGCTTCGGACGCAACTTCGCACATAGCTACCGGACCGGGCGCGTAGCCGGCGGTGAAACTGTCGGACGCCACGAGTAGCGCCAGCGCCCCACCGGCCGCTCCCACCTCGCCGACGGTCATCGCCGGATAGGCAATCGGCAAGATCTCACGCCGTGTACGATAGAAGCGAGATCTTGCTATATTTGCTTCCCACCCGCTATAGCGCTCCCCATTGCCATTGCTGACGACAAAGACGATGTCAGGTTCTTGCGGACCACTGTCGGTCCCATTCAAGGCACCCTGAAGCGCACCAAGCAGCGCCTTGCCCTGGCTGTATCGCTCCGTCAGAACACTATCGGCTTCCTGAGCAAAGCCGGCGCCGTGGATGGCGGCGAGACACGATGACTTCGAATCTGGTCTCGATTGCAAGCAAACAAAGGCTGCCGCCTCTCCGGGAACAAGCCCTTGAGAATTGTCAGAGCCCTTCAGCCGTCCCGCCTCGGCGAGCCGAGCGATATCCTTGTCGTTGACCAGACTGTCGACGCCGCCGAGCAAGACGCGCTCGACGCCCGGATGGGCAAGTATCTCCGGCATTTTCTGAAGCACGCCAATGCTTGCGGCGGCGCCGCCATCGAGCGCCCGCGATGCCTCATGGAATGGTCCGCCGCATGAGCGCACGACGGCATTCAGGAAGCCAGAAGGGTATTCTTCTTCGAAGGCCGCATGGTTCCTGAACTGCTCCGGTAGCACCAGGATCAGCACGGTCGTTCGCGGATCCGCCGCCGTCGATGCGAGCGCGTCCATGATGGCGCGCGCCGCCATGTTGACCAGCCAGTCCCAATCGGTGGTTTTCAGTGACCAGTGAGTGGGAATGCGCGAGACGATCTGCGATGCACCCATAGGCTCGGCCAGCAGGTACTCTTCATAGGCGGAGAGCCCGGCGCGGATCGCGGCGAGCGTTTGCCGCCGGTTCAGGCCGGCGGGCGTCACCGCGCCACCGCCGACGATATACAATGGCCGATTCATGGGAGCCACGCCGGGCGTTCGCTAATGGTTCCGTCAGTCCCGCGCAGCGCAAAATAGTCCTTACCCTTTCGTTTCGCCGCAATCAGCGCCGGCGTGACGTGCCCGAAGACAAGTTCGCGCAGCGCAGGCCGGTTGCGCCGCGTCGTCATAGCCACCCGCGCCTTCAGCGTGACCCTAAATATGTCGGGCTCGATGATGATCGTATCAACTTTGAAAACTTGGTCTTCGACGCGGTCATCGAAGATCAGGCGGATGGGCGCGACCACGCTTGGGAGCTTGAATTTCCACCGGCCGCCGGGAGTGAGTCCTATCAGAGTGACCTGATCGCCGCCGTTGAGATCGGGAAGTTGCTGGTCCGCCGGCGCCGCGAGATTGTAGCGCGGATCGCAATCCTTCGGTGGCAAGGGCCACTGGGAGTCGATCCAGGCCTGATCATAGGTCCCTGCCAACGGCAGGCGCGGCTGCCACCCGCGCCCGAGCGCCCCGAAACCGGCCGGCCGCGGCTTGTCCGAGGGACTCATGAATGGCTCGGCCGGGTAGGTTATGTTTGGCGCCTGCGTCTTGACTGCTGGATCAGCCGAGCGGGCAAGGGCGAAACCCACTCCCAGCGGATTGTGAGGATGGGTCTTCAGATCGGCGGTGGTGCCGCCGTAGGCGCGTTCATAGACGATAGGCATCCGTGTGAATGGATGTGGCGCGCTATAGCTGCCGGCATCGTACATGCGGTCGCCGACGATACTGAGTACCTTTTGCAATGGCCCGAACTTCAGTCCGGCTTGCATTTCTCGAACCGGCTTCCCGTTCGGCGCGTATGCGGTGCCGTTGACGATAACGTCCACGCCGGGCTTGCGCATAGCGATGTCAGCCTCGTAGCGCGTCGATGAAAGAGCAGGATCGCCGAAAAAGACGTCGCTGAGCGTCACCGGCAATTGTTCCTGGGCCGGTTCCAGGGCTGTCGTTTCCTCCGCGCCTTGGAAGCTCGCCGAAAAAATGCCCAGGAAAACCTCCTGACCTTCCGCATCAGGCAGTGTGTAAGACCCTACAGCGAAAGGGGTACGATTCTCCAACCAGACCGCAAAGCTCATCGGTCAGCACCAGGTTCTGTTCTCATCCATGCCGATCGGCCAGTACGGCATACAGGCGATCAGGCGCACCAATTCCTTCTTCCTAGCGTCGATCAACCATTGCAGAAGCAGGGTTTCGGGATAGATGACCTCTCCAGAGCTCTTGTTGGCGTCGCAGCAATCGAGCCAGTAATTGCGTACAATCCACACCACGTGGCCATGCGCGGCAGCGCCGGCGGCGCGCTTGTTGAACGCCTTGCGGATAGCCTCGTCGCGGTTCAATCCTTGCTGTTGTTGTGCTTTGACCGTGTCTGCCCACCAGGGCGCCGCGATCTCGTAGGCCATTTGGATGTCTTCCAAGTACCCGTCGAAAAGATCCTGATGCCGCCCCGAACTCTGGGCGAGCTTGCGCGCCGCGATTTTCGCATCCCGGGGCTCGATGTAGCCGGGCTGGCGCAGCAGGCGGCGAATGCCGCGGTCGGTTTCAAAATAGGTGATAAGCGGCATCAGGTGATCTCTTCGTCCTGGTCAAGCCCGATCGGCACAAAAACGAAGCCGTTGACCACTTCGGTCAGATCGGGGGCCTTGCTGGGGATGTCGTCGATCAGCAAGTCTATATGGCCGACATAGCGGGGGCTGTCGCCGAGGTCGTCGACACCCCACTTTTCCTCAGGCGACTTCTCGGCTTCCTCCACGAATTCGTGCTCGTTCTTTCGGTTCAGATTCTCCACCTCGAAATAGTGCGTGCGAAAGATATGCAGAAAGCGCGGGTGCCCGGAAATTCCAGTCGGCCAGATTAGTGAGATGGCATCAAAGCTTTCGACTGCAACGATGCCGCTCCACCAAGCATTGATTTCGGGCAGGAGCGCGCGCAGTTCGGCGATGTAGCGCTGCTGGATATCGTCGTAGCTCTTGGCGATCGCGATCATGGCGCACCTAGCTTTGTCGCATAGGCTTCCGCCTGGCTTCCCTGACTGCGAAAATGCGCTTCGCAGTGCGGCTTGACCCTGCTTGCCCGTTCGAAATACTTCTTGAAATCCGCAAGTTTCATATTGCATCCGCCAAGCGCCCAGGCCACGCACAGCGGCGGCTGATGGTCATGGGTCATATGGCCTTTACCGCGCGCCATATCCTTCCCATGGACAGGATCCTCGTATCGTACAATCGCCCCACCGCTCGGTCGCGTCGTGCGCCAGTGAGCGCGCTTTACCCGCGCGTCGTCCCGCTTGCATTCCCAGCATGGTTTGTTGCGGACCGCCTTCTTCTGGGCCGGGGAAGGATCCTTATCTGGTCTGTGGACCTTCGCGTCGTAAGGCTTGCTCGGACAGGGGCCGGGTGTGATACCCTTGCGTCTCAGCAGCGCCTTGAAGGTATTGATCGCTGTCTGGTCGATGCAATTGGGTATATCGCTTGCCGTATTCTGAGCCATCATGTCGCCGTGGCGATCGACCCCCTTGCCCTCCGCCTTGACCGTGAACGACCACAATTTGAAAACGCCCTTGCCTTTGATCTTGTGGGTGATGACGCCTGCACCGAGACCTTGGGTCGCCGGCTCGTTGCCGGTGCTGGTCGAAATCTCCGAAGAATTCTCGATCGCCGTCGGCTCGCCGTCGATTTTGACGCTTTTGGTACCCTTCGACAGGTCGGAAGAGGACAGCATATTGACATAGGGCACCGGAACCGGGCCCGCCGGCGGCGACGGCGGCGACAGACAGACATCGCCCGGCGCGATCCCCTTGCCATTGCTGCCCTTGTGGAAGAAGCCCATGTTCTCGGCGAAGACGGTAATGGCCATAATCAGCTTTCCTCGGCCGGCAGAGGCACGGTACGCATAACCGGCAGGGCGTTGTCGGCCAGATCATGAATGTCTTTGAAATGGCATTCGTGCACGTTCCAGCCGTCGCACCAGAAGACGATCTTGGGCTCCGCGTGGTTGGCCGGCGTCGGCTGAACCGCGTTGATCCGCTCGGTAACCATGGCACTCGTCCAGTAGTGCGCCACCGCGTCACCTGCGATCTCGGACACAGCATCGAACCATTCGTCTTCCATGCGGGGCGGGCGTCCGACGGCGGCGACTACGAATGGATATCTGCGCCCGACGCGATCCTCGCTCATCCGCCACGCGCCTGCGCAAGGCTGATCGCAGAAGATGCCAGCCGGCACCGTGAAGCGCCAGACATGCGGGTCAAGTTCGCCCTCGTCTGGTCGCGCTAGCAACTCCATCGACATCCAGCGGTCCCAGCGGTCGATGAAGGTCCGCGGCAAGTTCCACGCGACAAAGTCGCCCGTCGTCGGGATCTTGCCGAAAAATCCAGTGCTCATATCTGCGGCGGACATGAAAATTTCTTGAACATCTGCAGGTTATAGGGATTTTCGACGCTGGCGGCCTTGAGTTGGAAATCGGCGTACATGCCGTTCGTCCCCAGGCGCAGGCTGTAGACATCCGACAGCGCGGTGCCGGTGAAGCGACCGCTGCGCAACATTCTCAGCCACGCCCAGCTACCGGTCTCGTTGAGCAAGATTTCGGGCGAGCCATCGATCGGCTGGAAGGCAAGCGAGATGACCCCTGTGCCGTCCTTGCCGGGCCATGTCATCGGCTGCGGCCTCGTTGCATTGTTATAGTAGACGAGGTTCTGGCCATCGAGGTTGAGCGTCACGCGCGCAACATTGGGCGACAGGTCCTTCGGTTCGAGCGTGAAGCTCATCAGCGGGCCTGTACCGCCGGGAAAGAGATCATCGCGGATCCGTCTTGCCTGTTCGAACGCGGCCAGTGCCGAAGGATCGAGGCCGAAATCGGCGCGCCATTTCCATGGCTGCGCCGACGTGTCGACATAGCTGATCAGGTGGTCGTTTATGAAGTTGTCGATCAGCCCTGCCGGTCCGAACAGGCGGGCGAAGTCGCGAACATTGACGTCTACGGCGCTGTCAGGGCTGAAAGGATAGCGGTTGTTGAGTGCTGCCTGGCAGAACGGCAGGATGTCGGCTCGCCAGATCGCGTTGAGCTCCGAGGTGACCGCCTTCTGCGTGAGGCCGCTGGTATCGCCGGCAATGCCGCCCAACCAATCGTCGATTGGGTCGGGCAGGATCTGCGCCTGCCTGGCAACTGCTCCAGTCAGTTCTGCCAGGCCGCCCTGCTTCTTGATGGCGTCCTGAGGATCGGGATTGGCCGTTACCGTCTGCAGCACGTTGGACAGTGCGGTGAGCGCGACAATGGCGGCGTCGAGCGCCGGCGGCTGGCCCTCGACCTCGGCGATGGCACCCTTGAGCGGCTTGAAATGCTCGGCCACCAGACTGCCGGTAAGATCCACTTCGTCGGCGGAGCCCGCACGCGGCAAAAGCTTTGCTCCGGTTTTTACGATCTTGCCAAGCTTGCCCAGCTTGCCAAGCAGTTTCGAGCCACCTGCCGCCGCCTTGTCGTTTGCCGGCGCTTCATCGGATCGCGTAAGCTCGGTCTCCTGGACCACCGCGGTGACCAGGCGCTTCAGCGCGGAGTCGGCGCTTGAAAGATCCTTGAGGTTTTCACTGGCGACGTTTAGGTCGGTTAGTGGCGCAAGCCTCATGTCGCGCAGGAAGCTGTCCCATTGCGCGATATAGTCGTCGTAATAAAGTTTCAGAATATCCTCTGACAGCGCCGACACCGAGGTTTCGGAATTCTCCGAGCAACCGCCGGCGAACACCGCCCGGTCGAGTGCTGCCTGGGCGGCGACATCCTCGACCCGGTCGAGAATGGCGTCATGGAAGCCGGCATAGGTGAACGCTCCCGAAATGCCGACCCGAAGCGTCTTGTCGGAACGCCGCGCAAAGACTTTGGCGCCGTTTGGGCCGGCGAAGTTTGCAGGGATCCATTCCTTGAGCGCAGCCACCGCCGGGTCGGCCAGCAACTGCTTGTAGGCACGCGCCGGCAAGGAAATCGTGCAGACGGTTTTTAATGCCTCTGCAACCAGTGCCTGGTCCGGGGTGATATAACTGGCGTCAACCGCCATGCGACGGATCGCGGCAAGCTGGTGCTCTTCCGCGTCAGCTGTCGGGAAGGGGGCCGCGGCCGCGAATTCGGGCAGACTGTTTACCCACCAGGTCTGGGCGAAATCCGGATCCATCTGGGAGAGGCCGGTCATCATGCGATAGGTCTTCAGCGCGCCAAGCATGAAGTCCGGATCGCGGATCTGCCGCCACATCGTCGCCTCGAGCAGCGCCACCATGTGCGGCTCAAGAATATTGCGCAAAGCGTGATCGTAAGTGTCGGTCTGCGCTCGCACCAGTTCCGCCGAGGCTGATGGCCCCAGCAAATCCTGTGCTGCGCCAGGCGGTGGGGTGCGGGCATTTGCGACCTCATCCATGGCACCGAGGGTGACATCGATGGCAGGCTGTTCTACGGATGCCGGGTTTGCCGCGGCCGAGGTCAGTGGCGTCTGCAGCGCCTCGAACTGGCTTGCCTGGGCCGCGATCGCGTTGCGGTTGTCGTAATAGGACCAGGTGAACAGCCCGCTGACCAGCAGGGCGGCTGCGGCACATGCGGCAGCCGCGCCACGCCAGACCCAGGCGCGGCGGCGTTGCGCCAGCGGATCGAAGGTGCCGAGGCCGGCTTCCTTGAAGATGACTTCGGTAAGCAGATTCTTTAGGAAGAAGCTGCGTTTTTCGACACGCGGCGCGGGCAACGCCCGGCGCGGCGGAAGGCCGAAGGAGGCAGACAGCGCTGCGGTCAGCCGGTCGATCGGCGCCCCTTCCTGGGTCGCCGATGTCAGATAAAGGCCACGCAGCCAGGGGGCCTCCTCATACCGGCTTTCCCCGAACATCGCCTCGACCAGTACCTGGATCGGCTCGGAAAGGCTGGCGAGTTGGGCGGGAAACCTGAAGATTTCGGCGCGGGCGGCAAGCTTGTCCTCATCCTCCAGCCGGGGCACCAGCCGCCGCTCGAGCTCGGTTGCTAACGTCGCGATTTCCCGCTCGATGGTCCTTGCATCCACATGCGCGTCGAGTGCGAACGTGGTCCCCCAGACCTGCTCGCGCGCCGCCGTCGACAAACCGCCGAAGAAAGCCTCAAATCCCTTGATCAGGTCGGCTTTGGTCAGCATCAGATAGACCGGAAGGCGGATCTCGAGGCGATCGTTGAGCTCGGCCAGCCGACGCCGGATCTTGCGGCCATGCGCCTTGATGGCGTCGTCGCCCTCCGAAAGCACATCGATCGAAAGCGCGACGATCACACCGTTGAGCGCGCGACGGCCCCGGTGCTTCTTCAAAAGGTCGAGGAAGCCCAGCCACTCCACCGCGTCGACGTCGGGTTGGCTCTCCTGTTGGACATAGCGGCCTGCAGTGTCGATCAGAACCGCGCTCTCCGAAAAGAACCAGTCGCAATTGCGCGTGCCGCCGACCCCTTGCAGGTCGTCGGTCAGGTCGATCGGAAAGTTCAACCCCGACTGCCGCAAGGCTGTGGTCTTGCCGGTGGCCGGCGGCCCGACGATAACGTACCACGGCATCTCGCGCAGGAACTTGCGACCGCCCAGTTTGCGGCGCTTCAACTCGGCCATGACCTCGGCGAACTTGGCACCGACGGCAGCGACATTCTCTTCGCCGGGGCTGAGTGGCTTCTCCACCGCCGGCGCGGCGATTTCGGCGACGAACATCCGGTTGGCACGGATCGCCCGACGCTGGGCAACGATCAGCCAGATCAGCCAGAAGATGACCAGCAGCGCGATGATGACGATGCGCACATTGTCCGAGGCGAAAGGGTCGTAGGGTCCGACCCTGACGATCGGCCCGAATACCCAGATCACCAACGAAAGCAGCGTGATGCCAATCAGTGTCCACAGCCAGCGCGATGTCAGGACCGCCCAGAGGAAGCGCAGGATGAACATCTCACAGCCTCTTTTCGACCAGCACCTCAACGCGCCGGTTCAGGGCCCGGCCCTCGCGCGTGCCGTCGTCGGCCACTGGATCCGTGGCTGCCCTGCCCTCGGAATGGACGCGTTCCTGCGGCACTCCGTTTTGTACCAGCATGTCGGCAATGGTCTGGGCGCGAGCCTCAGACAGTCGCTGGTTGGTCGACAGCGGATTGGTTCTTTGCAGAGGAACCCCGTCCGTATGTCCGACCACAGTGATGTTGCCGATCAGGTCACGATTGGCAAGGATCACCTTGGCGATCGAGCCGATCAGCGGCTCGAATCCTTCCGTCAGTGTTGGCCGCGACGACTGGAACAGTTCGGGGTTGGATGCCTGGATGACCAGCTTGGCCAGCGAAACGCTCTCCGTGCCGCTGAGAGCCGATCTGAGATTGCCCGGCGCCCCGGCCTCAAATTCGGGCAGCAGTGCAAAATCCACAGTCTCCGGCGGCGGGACATCGACCGTTGGCGACACGCGGCTGATGTCGCCACGTGTCGGCGGCGGCAAGGCGCGGACCAGCGCTGAAAGCTCAACCGCCTGGCTGCTGAGTCCCATCGAGAGCCCGACATAAGTCGCGGTGGCGATAACCGTTGCGGCCAGGGCCATCACCCAGATCGGAACGATGAAGCGCTGCGGCTCATCGGATGCGATGACGCCCTTACAGTTTGGTGACAGCGGGGCATTCTCGGCGTCGGCATCGCGCAGGAAACGTGCCGCGGCCACACGAACGGCATTGAGCGAGCGATCGCCCGACCGGCCGGGCACGCGATACTTGCCGCGAAAACCGAGTGCCAGGCAGTCATACTGGAGTTCGAGCAATTCGCGATCTCGGTTCGGATGACGTTCCAGTTCGTCGAGCCGTGTAAAGAACTGCGTGCCGGCGTCGACATCGCCCCGCAACATGACCACAAGCGGCTGACGCGGCCACGCGCTGGCCCCGCCCCAGGGCGTGTTCAGTGCCAGATCGTCGAGCAAGGCCGCCACCACCCAGGCTGCCTGATCGGCCCGTTCCATCGACGACCCCGCCGCCATTGCCGTGTCGCGTGCCCGAACCAGTTCTTCGAGCAGCCTGGTGCGTAACACTTCCGGATTCTCCGGTGGCAGCGCGCTCTCAAGCTCCGGCGCAAACTCGAGCAGGGGCGCGAAGGCGTTGACAAGGCCGTTCGGGTGGGTGCGCGAGCGTTTTACCGGCCCGCCCGGCAAGGATGCCGCCATCGGCCGCGGCATCGGCGTGCCGGTCAGCCTGATGCGAGTGCGTTCGCGATCCTCCGACAGTCCGAAAGGATCATCCCGGCTCATGGTTTCACCTGTTCACCGAATAGCAGTCCACCTGCGGTTCGCTCGGCAGTACACCCGAAACGCCAATGACGAAGCCTGGGGCACCGAGCAGCGATGCCCAGTGCTCGCTTTTCTGGTCGAGCTCAAGGCACAGCCGATCGCCGTCGTAAGGAATCTCGCGCGGTTGCGAATGAAGCGGTTTCAGCGGGATGCCGGGCAGGCGGGACTTCCACAGGCCCTCGAACTCATCCGCGGAGCCCACGGTCGCCTGGTTGACGAATATCTTGCGTAGCGCGTCCTCCGACAGTTCCGAACCGACCCGGATGACGATCCGGCTGGCCACCAGCAGCTTCGGATTGTCGATGCGGATTTTCCAAACATTGGTCGAATGACGCATGACGGGCAGCGCGCGCGATTTCGGCTCGATGTAGCGCAGGCTCAGGATCAGTGAGCGCAATGCATCCGCCAGCGCCGAAAACGGTGGGCCGGGCGCCATGTGATCGTAAGCCGGCAGCTCGCCCAGTCGCCGCGCGCTCGAGCCGTAGGTCGCCATCGAACCGGCAAGCCCGGCCAGTTCCAGATAGAGTTCGGCCGGATGGAAAACATCCTGCGCCAGCATATGGGCCAGGCGCGGACGCGCCGCGTTGGCGAGGTTGAGCATCAACAGGTCTTCGACACTGCGCCCTGGCCCGCCCATGACCATCTTGCCATGCGCCTCGGCGATCTGGTCAAGGCCTGTGACGACCTCCAGAAGCAATTGCCGGTACCAGGCCACTGCACCAGTAACCAGGGCCGGTGGCAGGAATGTCTCGTCCAGCGAAACGCCGCCATCGGCGCGAACCCCCTTGATGTCGGCTATCGGCAGGGCGGTATAGCCGCCGACCGATTTGCCGGGTGCAAGCAACAGCGATTGCGGTCGGGCGATTTCGATTTCTTCGGGGTCTGAACCGCCCTGGACGGCATCGCGCACCGAAACGATCCGTCCATGATAGCGCGCACCGCTGGGTGGCGCATGCGCGGGATCGAAGCCAACGCCGCCGGCCGGCTCGAGCGGCAGGGCGACCAGCACTGGGCCGGCGCCTGTATCCGGGGTGACCGGCAGCGGACGCGGCGCGTCCATCAGATCCGGAATGGAGAAGGGGGTACCGTCAGGGAAAATGCCTCGTGCAGACAGGATCGAGATCTGGCCGGCATCGAGCAATGCCTTATCCAGGGTCAATTGCTGAAAGCCGAACGTGTGCAGCTGGCCGGCCTGCAACGCGCCGCGCACAGTCGCCTCGAAGAAACGGTCCTGCTGCTGGAAATGCTGGGTCCGCAGAAAAAGGCCCTCCGACCACAGCACCCTGTTTGCATCGCTCATCCGGCTACTCTCTGCATCGAGCTCCCCTTGCCTTGGCCGTCAGGCGGAAATGCCGCCGCTGCCGAGTGTGACATTGATCGCAAAGTTTGATCCGGGCGAAACCGATTTGGTCGTCCGCCAGTTTCGCCCGCCAGGCTCACGGATAAGTGCAACGAAGCCCAGGGCCGTCGCATCCGGTTCAACCGTAATGGTCTTGGTCGCGGTTTTTCCAGGCGCGACGGCAATCTGGTCGGATCCGATGAGATCACCTGCCAGTGCCGAGCCGGCATCCCCCTGCAAGGCAAAGTAGTCGGCGGAATTGAACTTACCGGTGCTGCGCAGCCGCATGGCCAGCACCGTCACTGGCCGGTCGCCGCCGCCTGGTCCAGGGTTCATGCCGGCCGCCCCTGTCAGCTTGACCGTGATGACCGACGGTTTTGGCGGCCCGGCGCTTTGACAGGCCGTAAGCAGCCCGGTCGCACCCAAGGCAACGATAAATTCGCGTCGATCGATCATGTGTTACTCCTCCTCATATGCATCCCGAAAATCAGCGCCGATTTCGCCGAGAAAGCTCTTTTCCGCGCTCTCGGCGATTTCACGATGGCGTTTCTGGTAAAGCTCCCACAGCTTGGCGCCGCGCCCGCCCGACAACAGCGTGCCGATCGCGGAACTCGATTTCAGCTCTTCTTCGATGGCTGCCGGCTCAAAACGGTCGACCATCCGCCGCAAGGCGGCCTGCACGCCGCGCCAGGCGCGTACGTGATGTTGTGCGAGGTCGCGAACCGCATCCGCGATAGCCGCTTCGCCGGCCAGAAATCCGGGGCTGCGTTCGGCGATAAGCGTCACGATAGCGTCGTCGACCGTCGGCAGAAACTTGAGTGGATTGACCTCGGAGGCTCCGACCATTGTCTGCGCAACGCGAGCATTTCCCTTTTCTTCGGCACGCTTGCGTAGCAGCTGCATCAATCCTTCCATCATAAGCCGATATTCGCGGCCGAACTTCTCCATCTCGGCGACGGCATCGCGCCCGGGAAAATCGGCTTCCGCGATCCCCATGCCGCGCAGGAATGCGGTGCGAAGCGCCATTTCGGCGTGCTGCCTCGCAGGCGGCTGGCGGGCGGGGCTGGCGGCTGGGCCTGCTCGCATTGGCGGAGGGGTATCTGCCGCCCGCATGGGCACGTCCCAGGGATTGGCCGCTTGCAGTGGTTGGGCGTCGCGCTCGCGCTGACCGGTCGAGCCCGCATCGCGTCCCGGGCTGGGCGCCGCGGCTGGCCCAAAACCGAAGTCGTCATTGAATTCCGGCAGCTTTGCCGTCGGGGGCTCCGTTGAGCCGTTGGGGAACGATCCCGAGTCGAGGCCCGATGGGTCTGTCTGGTTGGGCGCGCGGGCTGGTCCTGCGGTGCCTTTGGATACGGGTGTTGCGATCGGATCGAGGCTGAACGGGTCATCGAAAGCAGGCGAGCTGCGCTGTCTGGAATTGGCCCGTTCGAACGCACCCGGGATCGGCTGCTCGAACGGGTTCGGCAGCCCGGCTGGACGTGGCCGCTGCGGCTCTTCTTCCACGGTGGCTGAAAAGAAATCGTCACGGCCGATGCTGACCGGCGCCCGAGACGCCGGTGGGGAGCGCTCCGGATCTGGCCCTGCGGCTGCTGCTGCTGTGGCTTGGGCACTCGGCGTCTGCAGATCGACATATACGACGTAATCGCCCAGTCTCAGCCGCATGCCATTGCGAAGACGCGTCGACTTGCCGGCACCGAGCGGGCTGTCGGAGTCGTCTATGAACAATCCGCTGCTTGACGTATCAGTGACGAAATATCCGTCGCGCCCACCAGTGATCCTGCAATGGGCGCGCGAAACGAACATGTCGGGATCGTCGATCTGCCAGCCGGCGTCCGCGCTGCGGCCGATCACCAGTTCCCCCTCGTCAAGCCGGGTCTGCCGTACCGCCTGGGTGCGTGGCCCTTGCTCCAGCGTCAGCAGCAGACTCATGCCGCGACCTCCGCCCCTTCCTGCCGCCAGCCGACTAATGTCCGCAGCCGCATGTCGTCAGCATCGCCCCTTTCAGCGGGCCGCGCAAGCCACGCGGTCCGGGCGAGTTGGACGGTTCCAATACGCGGCGGCGGAACGGCATCGCGCGCCAGCACGATGCGCAGATCGACGTCGAGCGATTCGCCGACCATGTCGCTAACGGCCTGCTTGAACAATTTGAGGCGCTGACCGCCCGGCAGGAACGCCTTGAACTCCTCGTAGTCCAGCGGGCCGACGCGGAGCTCGATCCTGCTTTGACGGTTGAAGACACGCGGACCGATCGTTGCTCCCCGGCCGAGCGCTATGTAGGCTTTGCCTAGGCGTGTCTGGAGCGCGGCTGGTATGGTCATCCAGGCAGCGATGAACTCCCTGATCTGGACCGGCACCTTGAACGCCTCCGCCAGGAACAGCGTCAGCCGCTCGGGGCCGTCGACCTGATTGGCAAGCGAAGCTGCCTGGCGCAGCTTCACGGCGTCCAGTTCGGGATTGTGGGTGCCGGGAAGCCCTATCCCCGCCATGGCTTCGAGCATGGCGCGAACGCGCCCGCCTGCCGCGCGCTCGACCTGAACCGCCGGATGCGCATCCGCCCAAGCCCTGTAATACAGCGCGATCATCCGGTTCTGAAGAATGTTGACGAAGTCCATGAAGGTTGTGTCGCTGGTCTGCTGCGCATCGGCGCCTGTGAACCAGCGTTGCGACAGGCGATCGAGCACCCAGCGCGTCAAATGCAGGGGCATCGGACCTTCAGGTCCCATCAGACCAATGTTTGCGACCGTAACCCGGGCGGGCGCTTTGTCAGTCGCTTCGCGGAATTCTGCCAAGTCCTTGGCGGAAAAGCTGAGACGGACATGCTGCCCGAGCCGCGAGGGTTCGCGCTCCGGCGGGCCGGAATAGCCGAACAGCCCGCCTCTCCGTTCGAGTCGCCGCAACAGCTCGAAGAAGTCGAACGCATCCGACAGCTCTTCGTACCGGCCAGGCTTGTCTAGATCAGGTAGCGATTGCCGGGCGTCATCGGCCATGGCACATCCTCCTGCTTCTGCAGCAGCCATGTGCGGGTTCGCACAAAGCCGTTTATTCCGGCATGACGGGCAAACAGCCGTGCCAGCAAGGCCGAAAGCAGCAAGGTGCTTTGCCCCGCCAGGACCGATTGATCGACATGCAATGTCACCTCCGTGCCTCGTCCGAAGCACATCGGCCCATCGATCTGCAGCCGCTCGATGACCGACCGGGAGTCGATGCGCACGATCGAGTGCACATTGCGGGCGAGGCTCGGGTCTCCCCTGTCGGCGTAAAGCTCAAGCAGCGCATGCAGCGGCTCGACGCCGCGACCTTCCTTTGCAAGGCTTAGAAAGTTGAGCGCGAGCTGCGCTACAAGCCGCCAGGCGAGATTGTCGGCTCGCGATTCACCCGCCGCGCCCGCCGGCAGCGCTGCGGGGATGGCTGGGCGAGGCGGGCGCAATGCGCCGAGAAGCCGGATCGTTTCGACCGGATCGCCGGCTTCCAGCGTCAAGGTAGGGTTGTCATCAAGGATCGGCAGATCGCGGTTGGTGCAAAGCGCCACGATGTCGACGCGCTTCAGCGGGCGGTTCGGCGGAGTTTCCGCTGGGCGTGAAATCGCCAGGAAAACGTCATCGCCCGTGTATGAAGTGCGGGTGAGGCCATCGCGCCGTTCCTCCTCCGTCGGGCGGCGTGGGCGCCGTTCGGTGGAATAAACCCAGCCGCTGCCGCGGTTCTGTCCCAGGCTGAAGAGTTCCGGGATTGTGGCGTCGCTGCCCTCGCTGTCGGCGTCCTCGACGCGGATAACCCGATAGATTTCGAAGTCCCGCGCTCGCGTGCGGTCGGCATGCAGCACCTGCCGCGTTTTGCGCGGATCGAGCTCGACGACGTTGCACTCGCGTTCGAACAGATTGATGATCGGCGTTGCGAAAAGTTCAAAATCGGCCGCCATCAGATCGGCAAGTTCAGGCGCCGGACGCCTGAAGATGAAGATGATCTCGAGCTCGGCTGTGCATCTGCGCACGATGGGCTGCAACCCCGAAACCCGAGCATAGTGAAAGCGCTCCGGCATCATGAAATGTTCGCGCAGAAGACGATATCCTTCGAAGGTCGGACGTGTACGAGGCATCAGAGCCTCGTCGTCGCTGATGCCGACCATTTCGGGTGCCGGCAACGCCGATATTGGGTTGGTCTTGCCTTCCGGTCGTGCACCAACGGCTGAGCAGGCGCCGAAAATCGCATCGAAAAGCAGTGGTGCCTTGGTGCGCGCGGCAAAGTAGAGATCAAGCCGGTCGAGCGACAGTTCGTCGAGCTTGCCTTTTCCAGTACGGGCCAGCGTGATGCGAAGCGCCGCCTCGCCATCGACACCGCCGATCCGCGTGATGCCGGCTGCCGCCAAGGCGCTGCGATCCTGAAAATACCCGACCGAGGTGATGGCTATCGGCCACAGCGTGATGTCCTGGGCGGTGGTGAACGTGCAACGCGTCGACAGGCCAGGCTGGAGGCTGGAAACCAGCCGCGTGTTGCGCTTGACGACATGCCCCCCAATCATTGTCTGGACCTGCTGGCCGGGTCTGAGGACCACCATGGCCGTTGCCGGCGCCGGCGTGACAAGATCGGGATAGAGAACATCAAGGACGGCTCGCGAGAAGCGCGAGCGTTCCGCATCAACCTTGAGCCGGGTCCGCGCGGCCAAGAAGGCAACACCGTCAAGCAGCCGCTCGACATAGGGGTCCGGACAGGGGACCGTATCGAGTGAAAGGTTGCGTGCCACCGCCGGATGCATGTCGGCAAATTCTGCCGCGAGCGCACGGATATGGGTCAGTTCCTCCTCGTAATATTCTACGAAGACCCGATCCATCTCAGGCTTCCCTAAATTCGGTCCGAGCCAAGCCGTTATCGAGGTTGATCGTGGTGCGCAGGCGCATGCGTTCGGGCGTCGGCGTCATGATCAACACCGCATCTATTTCGATCTTCAGGCCCACGGTTTTGTCGCCAAGAGTTACCGTAACCTTTGTTGCACTGTCCTTGAGACGCGGCTCGAAGGTGGCAAGCACCGAGCGGATCTCGCGCGCCAGGGCCTCGCGATCGAAGTCGCGGGAGGAACGGCCCGAGAAGGAAGGCACGCCGTAATTGACGACGCTGCGACGCACCTCCGGAAAATCGGCGAGCGACGGCGGGTTGTCCGCAGCCTGCTCGGTTTCAAGGTCGGAAAGCAGCGGAATGGCCTCGAAGCGTTCGGTGTTGAACAAAGCCTCGACATCGCGCCGCACAGCCTCCTTGAGCACACGAGCCGACACCACCACGCCGCGGCTTTCGATTTCAGCGCGGTGCTGGCTCTGAAAGGCCAGGCGATGCAGACGCCGCTTCTGGTCGGCCGTCAACTCCGTGTCGGCGTCGATGAGCCGCGCACTAGCCGCAACTAGATTGTCCAGCCGCTCCGCGCCAAGCTCGTCCTGCAGTGCCTGGCGCAGTCCGTCTATCTCGGAGGTCACGCCCGGCAGATCGTTTACGAGGCGGTCCCACAGAGAGGGCTGGACCGCTTCGCGCTTTGCTCGCGAACTGCCGCTACCCAGCGACTTGTCCGCGCCGGGCCGCCGCGCCTCACTTGCCGACATAGACATCCATTTCGATTTCGTCGTTGTCGTCGTAGACGAACTTTATCTTCTTGTATGCGAAGCTGACCTCTTCCTCGATCAGGTCTTCCTCATCCTCGGCCTGCGACATGTCGTATTCCATGATCGAGGCGTCGGTGAGTGTGACGACCAGGTAATCCTTGGTCTCACCATCAATGGTCCGCCGTGCCGAAAACACGACTTCGTCCAGCGCCTTGTTCTCGAACAGCGCCTTTTTCAGGTAGGGCGAAGACTTGTCATAGTGCTTGGTGAACTTGATCATACCCAAAGACACACGACCGCGGCGCGAGAGCGAATTTGGATCATAGGGTGCGATCATCTTGTAATCGACGCCATGGATCTCGATTTCGTCCTCATGGCCATCTCGAGTGCTTGGACCCTTGATGTCCGGAACCTTTAGAAAGCCATCAATCTTCGTATTTGTGGGCATTGTCTTTCTCCACCGCTTTCAAAAACCAAGATGTTGTTGCTGCAAATCAAGTCTTCACCGACGGAAGTTCCGAAACCAGTCGGAGCGAGGCATTGATACCCTCCAGCTGATAATGCGGGCGCAGATAGAAGCGGGCGTTGTAGTAGCCGGGGCGCCCCTCCACGCTGTCCACCTGAACCTCGGCGGCGGCGAGCGGGCGCTTGGCGCGCGCCTTGTCGTCGGCAAAGGCCGGGTTGGCCAGCACATACCGGTTGATCCATTCGGTCAGCCAGATCTGCATATCGGAGCGCTCCTTGAACGAACCGACCTTGTCGCGCGCGATCGCCTTGAGGTAGTGGGCGAAGCGCGAGACCGGGAAAAGGTAGGGCAGGTTGGCGCTCAGCCGCTCGTTGGCCTGCGCATCGGGGTCGACCAGCCGTCCCGCCCTTGTCTCGTCGTCCTGCAGCGAATGGGCGCCAATAAAGGCGGCGAGATCGGTGTTCTTCCGGTGCAGGATGGGCATCAGGCCGAGCTTGGCCAGCTCCGCCTCGCGCCGGTCGTCGATGGCGACCTCCGTCGGACACTTCATCGCTATCGAGCCATCATCGGTCGGGAAGCTGTGCACTGGCAGGTTGAGGACCGTGCCGCCATTTTCGACGCCGCGGATCTGCGTGCCCCAGCCATAGAGCTTGTGGCTGCGGTTTATGTTCACGCCCATCGGGAAGGCGGCGTTCATCCAAACATATTTGTTATGATCGCCATGTACCTCCTCCTCGAAGGTGAAGCCCTTCACCGGAACGGTATCGGTGCCATACGGCAGCCGTGCCAAAACGCGAGGCATGGTCAGGCCGATGTAGCGTGCATCCTCGCTCTCGCGCAGCGACTGCCACGAGGCATAGGCGGGGTTGGAGACGATCTGCTGCAGGTCCTGCGGGTTCGGCAATTCCTGCCAGCTGTCCATGCGGAACAGGCGCGGCGAGGCAGCTGCGATAAAGGGTGTGTGCGCTGAGGCGCAGATGCCGGAGATGTTGCGCAGCAGACCGACGTCGCGCGGGTGGTTGGAGAATTCGTAGGCACCAATCACACAGCCGATCGGCTCGCCGCCAAGCATCGAATACTCGTCCGTGTAGACTTTCTTGAAGATCGGGCTCTGATCCCACATCTGGCCCTCATAATCCTCAAGCGTGTCGGCCAGCTGCTCCTTGGAAATGTTCATCACCCGGATCTTCAGCTTCTGATCGGTCTCGGTATTGTTGACGAGATACCACAGGCCACGCCATGTGCCCTCCATTTCGCGCACTTCCGGCGCGTGCAGGATCTCGTTGACTTGTTCCGACAGCATCTTGTCGATCCCGGCGATCAGCGACTTGATCGACTTGATAGCATTCGACGAGATGGTCGTGGTATCGGAACGCGTCTGCGCTGCAAGTGCGAGATTGCGCACCAATTGCTGCAGCTTTTCGCTGTCGTCCTTCTTGACCTTGAAATCCTTCTCGAGGAGCCCGCTGAATTCTCCGAGATCGATGGTTTCCGCCTCGGCGACGGCGGCGGTTTTTTGCTGTTCGGCCATGGTCATTCCCCTGCCTTGTCGTCCGCCAGCGCCTGGCTGGCGATCTTGCCAAGAAGCGGTTCGTTGTTCAGCAGTTGCGCAATGCGCTTTTCGGCATCCACACGCCCGTCCATGAAGCCGAGAAGTTCCTCGAGCTGGCGGCGCATCTTGAGGATTTCGGCCAACTGTGGGACCTGCTCGGCAATCTTGTCCGGCGCGAAATCGCCCATCTTGGTGAAGGTAAGGTCGAGCGCCAGCTCCTCGTCCCGCTCGGCGCCTTCGGCCTGAGGCAGCGTATTCTTCACGCGGGCTTTCACGCGTGGTCCAAGTGCCTCCATGAACCGCGGGAAACGGTTCGCATCGGTCTCGACAAAGGAGCGGTCCAGTACCGACTTCGACGCTTCCTTGGTCTGCGAAGCGCCTGAAAGGTCCGCCATGACGGCCATGACGAACGGCAGCTCGATTGTCGTTGGACTGCCATAGGTTTCCACGTCGTAGGCGATCTGCACCCGCGGCGCGCGATTTCGTTCGATGACCTTGGCTTTGCTTTCGGCTGGCATTGCTTGCTACCTTTCATCCTTCTGAGCCGTCTTCTTGGCATCGGGAACGCCGGCAAGCAGCCGGAACTCCTTCAGTCCCGACGGGGCGAGATCTTCCATCAGTTCAACAAAATCCATATGCACCATCCGGCGCACACGGCGGGCGAGGTGGGGAATCGGGCTCGACGGTTCGGTCCGGTCATAAAAGGCGACGACGAGGTCCAGGCATTTCACCACGTCGTCGCGCGAAGTAATCCGGTCGGGAAGTCCGGTGCTCGAGTCAGCGTAGTTAGCCACACTTGCCATAGTATCGGCTCCATGACCGTTTCGGGCAGGCATTACCGGTTCTGCCGGCGAAGCGGACGGCTTTACTGCGCCATTCGCCATCGCGCCGGCAGCCGAGTTGCGCTCGAGGGTTGTCAGCAAACGCTGCAGGAACCGTTTTAATTCCGGAATGGTGGTCCCGCCGCTGCCTTCAAGGCGAGCGTTGAGGGCTGTCTCGACGGCTCCCAGTGCCGCAACCGCCGCGCGCGCATCGGTAATGAGCGACTGCATTTCCTCGTTGGCTTGATCCGCCTGTGCCGCGCACCCGGCACGGACACGGTTCAACAATTGTCCATGCGCACTGACAAGCGCTGCTTTTTCGGCCGCGTTCAATCCTGACGCTGCTTCTTGTAGCATGAGGCGGTCGTCGAGCGCAGCTTGTTCCAAATCGCGTCCGCTGATCGGTCCGATCGAGCGTGGCGCAAACAAAGTCATTTGCCGCAGGTTGGCCAACAGCCCGTCCTGACCATTTTGAAGGTCCAGCAGTGCATTGATGCGGCGCAAGGCGGCTTCGCGAGGCGACGTGTTGGGCCGCAGCGCCGGGTGCATGGTTTCCCAATGCTGGTCGAATGTCCGCCCAATAAGCGTCAGACCCTGGGCCAACCCGACCAGTCCATGCTCGTTGGCCAGCGCGCGTGTGACAATTACAATCAGGCGCAGGTCGCGGCCACGCGCGCGCAATTCCTCGGCCTTGGTGATTACTGCTGGCCAGTCGACAGGAATGGTGCTTTGCGAGACCGGCTTGTTGTTGCCGTCATGGACAACCTTGACCTGAGGCTCTGTCAGGCGCTCCAGTTCGTGAAACGCCGGATCGTTACGCAAATCCTCTCCCGACGGATTTTCACCGTCGAGCGGAGCAAGCCAGAGTGCGACGTCGATCACACCGATCCCCCAGTCACCGGCCCTGAGGCCGAACCTGCCGCTACGTTATCACACGGTTGCGCTTTTCCACAATTCAGCGAGTACGGAAAAAATTAACAAAAGCTAATGCAGCCTTGTCTTGATTGTTGAATCCGCCGGCGTGTTTGCCGGGCCGTGGATCGGGAATGCGTCTCACCTGGGCTGTCAGGCTCGTGGTTGTTTGCGGCCGCGATGCGGCATCTTCGACGAATGATGGGAGCCCGCATAACGGGGCATCGAAACCTTTGTTCATCCCGCACTTTGTCAAGCGGCTGCTTATGTGGCAGGTTATCGACTTGCAGAGTGCAGGAGCACGTTCGATGGAACAGCGCCGGTCATCGCAGAGCTTCAAGCGCAAGGAACTGGTCGGCAAGCTCAACCCTCTAGGGTTGCGCGCCTTCAAGGCAGCGGCTGACAGTGCCAAGCTGCGCGGCAATCCTTACGTCGAACTCGTCCACTTCATCGAGCAGCTGGTGCTCTCCGACCGCTCGGATGTGCAAATGATGATTGCCGATGCAGGACTGGATGCGAGCCGACTTACGGCCGATATGACGCGCGCGGTGGACAAGCTGCCCTATGGCGCAACCTCGATCGAAGAGTTTTCCGACCATATCTTCCACGCCATCCAGGAGGCCTGGAATCTGGCAACACTGGAATTCGGCGTGGAGGAGGTCCGCAGCGCACATGTTCTGCTTGCTTGCCTGAAGACACCGGTGCTGGAAGGCCTGCTGTCGAAGATCAGCGGCGAGTTCGACAAGATCGACGCCGACGCCGTCGTGACGCGCTTCGCCGATGTCACGGAGGGCTCACTCGAAGCCGGCGCTGCGCCAACGGTCACCGCGACAGAGGCCCCGCGGCGGACTCCGGGCGGGGATTCGGCATTGGCCAAATACGCCACCGACCTGACCCAGCGCGCCCGCGATGGAAAGATCGACCCGGTCGTCGGTCGCGATCCTGAGATCAGGCAGATTGTCGACATATTGATGCGACGCCGGCAGAACAATCCGATCCTGACCGGCGAGGCGGGCGTCGGCAAGACTGCAGTCGTGGAGGGTTTTGCTCTGCGCATCGCCAAAGGCGATGTACCGCCCCCACTGCAGGGAGTGAGCGTGCGCATGCTCGACGTCGGATTGATGCAGGCAGGCGCTAGCGTAAAGGGTGAATTCGAAAAACGGCTGAAGGCCGTAATCGACGAAGTTCAATCCTCTGAATCGCCGGTCATCCTCTTCATTGATGAAGCCCACACCCTGATCGGCGCCGGTGGTGCTGCCGGAACCGGCGACGCTGCCAATCTGCTCAAGCCGGCGCTGGCACGCGGCGAGCTTCGCACAATAGCGGCCACGACCTGGGCGGAATACAAGCAGCACATCGAGAAAGACCCGGCACTGACCCGCCGCTTCCAGGTGGTAAAGATTGACGAGCCTTCGGAATCGGTGGCCATCCTCATGTTGCGCGGCGTGGCCGGCGTCCTCGAACAGCACCACAAGGTTCAGATATTGGATGAGGCGATCGACGCGGCGGTCGGCCTGTCACATCGCTACATCCCGGCGCGGCAGCTGCCGGACAAGGCGGTCAGCCTTCTCGACACCGCCTGCGCCCGTGTTGCGGTATCGCAGCACGCCACGCCAGCCGAGGTCGAGGACATCATGCGCCGCCGCCAGGCGCTGGAGGTCGAGCGCGGCATTATCGGCCGCGAGGCTGCAATCGGCATCGAAGTGGCCGAGCGGCAGGCACGGGTCGAGGCTGGGCTTGCCGAGACCGAACGCACGCTCGCAGCCGCGCAGCAGCGCTGGGAGCGCGAAAAGGCGCTGGTGGCCGAGATACTCGAATTGCGTGCAAGGCTGCGCGGCGACGGCGTGCCGCTCGATGCCGTGGAAGGGCACGAGGCCGCCACGGAGACCAAGAGCGGGGAGGTGCCTGAGACCGAACTGTCCAATGCCGAGGCGAAGGTTCCGGCGGCAGGTGGTCCTGCGCCTCCCGATCCGGCTGCCGATCTCGCTCGGCTGCGCGAACTGATGAGCGAACTGGCCGAGGCGCAAGGCGAAACACCGCTGATCCTGCCATCGGTCGACCGCAACGCCGTGGCGGCCGTGGTTCAGGACTGGACGGGCATCCCGACGGGCCGGATGCTGTCGAGTCAGACGGAGAAGGCGCTGCGGCTCGCGGTCACTCTGTCCGAGCGCGTTGTCGGACAGGATCATGCGATGGAGATGATCGCCAAGCGCGTGCAGACCAGCCGCGCCGGTCTCGGCGCTCCGGAAAAGCCAGTGGGTGTATTCCTGCTTTGCGGCCCCTCGGGCGTCGGCAAGACCGAAACCGCTTTGGCACTGGCCGAAACGCTCTACGGCGGAGAGCAGAACCTGATCTCGATCAACATGTCCGAATTCCAGGAGGCGCATACGGTCTCTACCTTGAAGGGCGCGCCCCCCGGCTATGTCGGCTACGGCAAGGGCGGAATTCTCACCGAGGCGGTGCGGCGCAAGCCATATTCGGTGATCCTTCTCGACGAAGTCGAGAAGGCGCATCCGGACGTGCACGAAATCTTCTTCCAGGTGTTTGATAAAGGGATGATGGACGACAGTGAAGGCAGACGGATCGATTTCAAGAACACGCTGATCCTTCTCACGTCGAATGTCGGCTCCGAAGTCATCATGGACCGCACAAGGAATGGCGCGGTACGGGCAGGGCTCGATGAACTGGACACCGCATTACGCAGCCCGTTGCTGAAGGTCTTCCCAGCGGCCTTTCTCGGCCGGGTGGTGACCATCCCTTACTTTCCGCTTTCCGATTCGATGATCGAAGCGATCACACGTCATCAATTTGCTAAGATTGCTCGCCGGCTGCGTGCAACCAACGACGCGGAATTGGTAATCGGCGACGGTGTCATGGATCTGGTCAAGACCCGCTGCACGGAAATTGAATCGGGCGGCAGGATGATCGACGCAATTCTGACCAACACGCTCCTCCCGGAGTTGAGCCGCGGTGTGCTGAACCGGTCGCTCGCTGGTGAAAAGATGACAAAGGTCACTGTTGGCGCCTCAGGCCAAGGGTTTACCTATTCCTTCGAATAGGAGCGCGAATATTATGGCGGCTCCTTTCCTCGGCTGTGGCGAGCGTTGCCAATGTTACCATCAATGCGGCTGCCTGAATGTCATTTCCCGACCCATGCCCCCGACTGAATGTCTTCATTCCGCTCATGATCAGGAGTGCAGGTCAATCACGTCCGACAAAACGCAAAAAACCGCTGTCAATACCAACTTCTTGCGATGGATTTGCGCGGCGGGGATAGGCAGGCTTCGGGGCAAAGGAGTGCCCGCCATGACCGTCCTCGCTTACAGCCTCGCCGCCGACGCACAGGGAACGTGGAGAATCGTCTTTGTGCCTGACGATCTGCATCTCTATGTGGAATTCAGCCGGCCGAACGCTGGGTCAAATCCGGTGCACTGGTAGAGCGTGGATGATTTCCTTGCGTGGCGCCCTACAGGTGCGCTCCACAAGGATGCGCTCGATCGCTTGGTTGCGCTCATTTGCCAGTCGATGAGCGGCCCCTAAACGAAAAAGCGACGGAGTGATGCATTCGACAGTGTCAGGCCTAGCCGTTCCAATGTTGCAGCTCCACGCACGCACCAGCTAAAGGCTTGGCTTCTTTCTGAGGAGGCGCGCTTGGATCAGGACAATCAGGATGTGGCAAGTTTTCACACGGAGAGGGCTGGTCGCGAACGCCGCCATAGTGTTTCACGAGTTTTGCGAAACCGTAGGCGAAGGCGAAAACAAGCGCGAGGACAACCGCTATTCGGACGGCCATGGGGGATTGTATCAGGATGATCCCGCCCAGGAAGGGCGCGGATCACTTCCCTCGCGTTTCCTTCGCGAGATCGCCCGTTTCACGAAGCCCTGTCGCTGATCTCGTCAACCAACCGGTTCGTCGCCGAGCGTGCATTTCATAGCTCAAAATCAGACCGAGAGAGCGTACCGCTAGGAGCGAACAAAAGCCCGCCGCACCTTTCGGCACGGCGGGCTCTGTTGGGACGATTCCAAGGCTACGCGGCTACCGCGTGCGAACTGCGTTGAGGGCGATTCCATGGGTGTCTTGTTTCAGGGCAAGATTTTTGGCAAGTTCTTCGCGTTTTGGGAGGGGGCAACAACCATGAAATCATTTTGCGTGGGCAGCGTGTCCGTTGCAGCAATGGCGATTTGTATCACCTCATTCGTTTCAACCACCGTCCACGCCGGTTCGATCGCTTACGAAACTGGGTATCAGAAAGCCGCGTATTTGAATTGTTCTCAAACAGTTTACAACGAAGACGCTTTCGGAAAATTTATGGCCCAAGACGATAAATATATAAATACCCGCGATTATAAGCGTGGCTTTGCCGCGTTGGAAGCCGCCTGAAAAGTGATCACCGCAGCAAAGTGTGCTTCGATGCCGCTCGCGCCAGCAGTTCGTGGACGGACCGCTGACTGGCGTCGCCCGTCCGGACCGACAAGCCTCACCCGCAGTTTCTGCTCATCTTCTTCCATCACAAGGTGTCCACCTATTTTGGTGGACACCTCATGCATCAGAGCACTCAACAGGTGCAGGGAAATTCGCCCTTACGTTCAACGAACTGAGACGCCTCGCTCTACTGACCCCATCATGCGGCGGGCTAACGTCGACCGCGAAGAGAAGCGCGTGACCCGCGGGGCGACATGGTCCGGCCGATTATCAGGAGGAGCTTGACCTCGATGACCCCAATCAGAGAAGCCTGCTAGACGAGATCAGGTGGGAGCGGCGGGACAGCTCCGTGACAAACAGAGTCGGGGCTCCTCATTGAAGAGCCGCAGCTTCGGTCTGTTCTTGTCATGCGCCTTTTTTGCCCTGAGCATTTGAGACGTCGCGTCGGAGCCTTTCCGGGCCACTGGGCCGTATACGCGCTAGCGCGCTCAGCTTTAGCTCCGACTCCAGCCCTGGAAAGCCAGCCAGCGTATAGGCCGCGGCCATCGAGCCAAACCGCTTTTTGAACACACGGTATATGGGCAGAGCGGAGTCCGCATTAATCAGCGACAATGTGAGGTGCCCGTGAGCGGCGCGCAGCCGCCGAAATCCGTCTAGAAGCTCTTCGTTCGAGTACTTTCGCAGAGCTCCCCGCCGATCCGGTACGTAGCCGACCGCCGCATAGACCGCCTTCAAGCTGCCGAAAAGCCGGACATAGCACTGTCCTGACGCAGTATACGGACAAGCATTGATCACGGTGAGGCTGAGTCGTTTCTTCTCTTTCAATAGCCGCTTCAGATTCTTGAGCATTTCGGGCTTTGTATAGGTGTATCCGCGCTTTCCCCTTGCGAGTTGCGCCCTCCTGAATATTTGAACCGCTACAATGGGCTCCATGACCCGTATTCGGACCCATTTATCGGGAGTGTTTGGCTTTGATTGGCTGCTCATACTGTGCGACGTTCGGTTGTAGACATAGTAGCCTATCATCAACTCGCTTTTGAGAAGGGATGCGACGCGCCCGGTCGTCCACAGATGCCCGTATGTGGAGGGCACTCCTTCCTTGTTCAGACGAACCGATATGCCGGCCATGCTCTGCCCTTCAGCAACAAACATATTGAAGATGCGCCTCACAAGCTCGATTTCGTTTGGCGGGCCGGGCACAAGGAGAACGCGGTCGCCAGCGAGCCCTTTCTGTTCTCCAGGGCCGAGAAGGCATCTGGGCTCGCCATCTTTATCCAGCAACAGTCGCCTGACGCCGTAGGGCACAGGTCCGCCCTGGCTGAATCCGAGACGAGCCTGCTGCAGGTGCGCTCTGGAGACCTTTGAGGATAGCTCGCGGCTGTATTCGCTTGCCATCACCCGTTTCATATTCTTGAGGATCGCAGACACCATGCTGCCGTCGTTCTCGAATTGTTCGCCGCAATATTCCACCGCGACGCCTGCATCACGACAGAGAAACTCGTAATGAGCGGACTGGTCCGTATCCGGAAAGCGGCCCCAGCGGCTGACGTCAAGGACGAGGATTGCCGAGAAAGTCTTTTGGCCAGTCACGACATCGGCCAGTAACTGCTTCAGTCCGTCGCGACCTCTTATGCTCAGGCCGCTTTTCCCAGCGTCTTCGTAGGTTTGGACGATAGTGTATCCGCGCCGCGCCGCGTACTCCGTAATGGCCATCGCCTGGTTCTCCAGCGAATAGCGTTGATGTTCAGTCGACATGCGAAGGTACTGTGCCGCACGAATAGGGCGCGCTGTCTGCAACTCGAAAGCCATGGGTTCTCCTTGGGCTTGAACAAGCCCAGAGACACCAAATGTCTTTCAGAACTCTGTCGCATTCGGTAAAACCCTATTCGGCGGCCACGAAATTGGGCGCCCAGATCTCCTAGCAAATGGATGATTGGACAGCGCAAGTTAGCGACCTAGTGTCTTGCGGTCGCAATCCGGATTGCCGGCCGGTCCCCAGCCTTGAATGCAGGTAGGCAAGTAGCTTTGCCGGCGCCAGCGGCCTGACAAAACTTTCGTCGATTCCTGACTTCAGGAGCGCGTAATGCTGGGTCTCGGCACCGGGCGCGATCAAAGCGACCACGGGGGGTGCGGGCATCCTGCGTGAGCCGGCTACAGCTCTGCACCATGTCGTTGTCCGGCCGGCAGTCCAGCACCAGTGCGTGGACCGGCGTTTCAGTAGTCATGTGGAGGATTTCATCGACGTTGCTCGCCAGCGCACTGGTAAAGCCGTCCACCGCAAGGATATGGCTGAGGATCAGATAGAATTCTGCGTCATGTGAGCATATCACGATCAATGGCTTCATGGCAGGCAGAGAAGCCGATGGTTTGCGGTCACTAGAAAAGGCGGAGCGAGGAAATTGAAGTACGAATGGGCGGACAATCCTCACCTGTTTATACCAGTAACAGCCTGCGTCGTTGTATTGGCGCTGAGCTTCGCAGCTATGTTCATCTCACTCGCAAGCATAATTCTGCGAACAGGTTTCTATGGTTCAATTGATGAACACAACCTTCCTTGAAGCGAGTGAACGGGAAACCGGGATCCCAGGCTTCATGCTCAATTTTGGTCACCGCTTCCAGATGGCGCGTCGTACAATAGCATATGGCGCTATCGTCTTTATCGGCACCTTCGGTGTGATGGCGCTTATTTTGATTGTTTTCGGTCACCCATCCTAACCGGAAGTTCAAACTGACCCACTACCCGCCGCCGTGGTGCTTGTCGGCACCTCCACCGGCTTTTTCGAGTTCCAGACCTTCTCGCATCCTATTGCCGGAATTGCCTAGCGTCGCTCCCTGCTTGGAGACCCCTCCGGTCGCTCTTGACGTGAGCTGATCCTGAGCGGCATTGCGTCGTCGTTGCGGGTGAGCATCGCTGCCGAAACCGGACATCCGGCCTTTCATTACTTTGAAACAAATCCTGCTGGCAGGCGTTCCAGCATAGCGGGCGGGTTTCCGGAGGACCCAATGCCCGACGAATACAATGACATCGTCAGCCCTCAAGACCACGACGCATTGCCACTTCGGGAGGAGGAGTATTTCGTCGTCTGCCCGGCGTGCGGCCAGGCGTTCGACATCAGGTGTATGGCAGAGGCGCTTCATCACAACTAGCTGGGCCATCAGCCCTACGACCTCGACTCGTAGTCGGCGGTTTTCGAGGACCGAACGTCGAGCCTGATCGAGACCAATATCAAGCGTAAGTTCTCGCTCATCTGCCGGCGTTGCCGACTGGTCAGCTTACAACGATCCCCGTCGCGAGGGCGTAGCTTTGCCGGCACGCTGTGTCGTGACAGACACCTTGCAGGCTTTCAGCGACGACTTTATTGCCGTTTGTTGTCGATGTGGTCGTGGCACCGTCACCGACCGGTTGTTAACCCAGGGGAGGGCGCTTACTCCACCGCAACCATGTCGTCCAGTTCCGTCGCGACGCACCGAAGCAGACTTTTTGCGGGCATCGGTGGCGGGACGAACATGTGATCTCCATAATGGATACGAGCCGGCGCGCCCATCGCGTCTGACCGGCGACCAACCGCTCGCTGCAGAGAAAGTTCCCGTCGAGCGGGATGCCCCGCGCCGACACCGGCTGTTGTCTCGCCGGAGCGTTAACCCGTTGAAGTCCGGCGGTGCTTCCTCAGCCGAGTGATCGCCGACTTGTCGACCGTGATAACCCCGCCGCAGTCAATGCGCACAGTGAGTTTGTTCCCTCCGCAATCGATGCGGGTGACGTCCCCAACAAGAACCACTCGGTCGCCGGCGCGGACTTTGGGTGGCGGATCAATCGTATAAGGATGGTCATACGAAGGAATGCTCACCCTGGCGCGCCCGCTGGGGAGAATCGCGATGACGATACCTGCTAGCGCAACCTCATCGCCGACCTCAAATTCACGGGGCATGTTAACGTGCAGCATGGTGTTCCTCCCGATGCTTTCCTAATTCACGCTTTGCTAAAATTAATGCCCGGCCAACCAGGTTGGTTGCTTGCAATCGACTTCGTACGGTTCCGCACAATTCCAGCTGGGGTATGCACTCCCAGTTGGCCTCGGATCGGCCTTGTGTGCGTCAATTCTACAGAAATGGTTTTAACATTTCAGCGATGACCTTGGCGCGCCCGCCCAACCACGTGTTAGCGAAGCGACGGACTTCCTCTCGGTCCGGCGATAGCCATAAAATGGCTGGTTCGCGTTCAGGCACGTGGCTCCGGCAAGTTCGAGGAAACGCCGACGCCAGAAACAGGTATCGCCTGCTGTTCCCAAAGTGACGGCTCCCTCGGAGCGGAAGTTGAACACCGGCCCACCGTTAGGTCCGGCTTCCAACGTCATAAAAGTCGCTCGAGGGCTTTACCTGCAACGCTGGTTATTGGAGCCGGCTCGTCAATGCGGGTGTCGTGCGCCTAAGCGCAAGTCAAATTCGTTTTCAGGCTCGGGATATCAAGGCCAGCGGCGCTATCATCCGGTAATATTCAGCCAGGCCATATGTTGTTTGCTATCGTTGCACATGGGAGGCTCCGATCGGGGGACATTTCAATCACAATGGCAACCGGACAGACGCTGGAAGCGCCGAGCCTGAAAGGCTAGAACGATGACACAAGCTTTGCCCTTCTTCGCGCCAGGCTTCGAGCTTTTTGGCGAGCGATCCTGAGCTCGGGCAGCGTTGGCTGCCACCAGCCTCGTTGCCGTTCCGCTAACCCGGCAGCACGCCGAGCGGGCCATGTTCTAATCAATTCAGCCAACGTGGCCGGACGCCATCTGCCCCAGACATGGTCGACCTTCGCCTCGATTAAATGCGGATAGAACGCTGCTAACTCCGAGGCGTCGACGAGTTCACCCGAAATCTCGGTGAAGACGACGATGCCGTATTGCTCCGTCGCCACGGTAAGGCCAAGCCGGGGTAAATCGTCAGCAGGCAATGGATAGCGACGTCGCCTGCGTTCGGCATACTGCAATCTAGCGGCTTTATATTCCTCAGAGTCTTTGGACGCTTCCCGTCGCCGTTTCCTCTCGTCCGGTTCTGCGCGGCCTGCGGCCCTTTCGATGCTTGGCCAATGGCGCCTCAACTCCTCGTATGAGCGGAAAGGCACCCTCCAGGCCCGCAGTTCGTCGTCCCAGCTTGCCCATGGAACGGCTCGCAGTTCCTCGAGGACCGTCCGCGAATATGGCGTGCGGATGCGCAGGTCGTCCGCGATTTCCAGATACCGGCTCGACAGGGGATCGAAGGCGAAAGCATCCCGTCCCTTGCTGTCATCATGTGCTCCTCGTAGATCCGCCTCTTGCGCAAGCCAGCGCTGGATCCGCCGCGCTGCATTCTTTCCCGGCACGAACCAGCTTTTGCGCTCGTCACTCCACCTGGCGCGCGGGAATGTCTGTCGAAACCGCTCAACCGCCGCGCGATCGTACGGAAAGCGCGCTTCGGCACCAGGAGCTGTCTGCGGTGCAGCAGGGACGTCGGATTTTTCCATCAGATTGCGAAGCACAACACTGCTCCCAAAGAACGCGGTGCAGGTCATTTGGGTCCGAAAGCACTGCAACGTACGGTCAGAGCTGCAAGGGGAAGCCAGGAGGCGATCGGTGAAACTGCTCAACGCCCTGGCGTGGCGAAACCTTCGCCGCGCCGAACCGTTTACTCTGCTCCAGGAGAGGTCCACTCATGCCCAGACGAGATGCAAAAAACCCAACGGCCAGACGGCCAACGAGCCCTCGTTCGCGTCCCCTGAAAGGCGAGGAGACGGAAGTGGACCACATCGTTGAAACGCAAAGTGTGTCGCCAGCCCAGGCGAGAGAGCTTGTACGGCGCCACGGAAACGATTGGCGTAAGATCGATGAAGCCGCCAAGTCCTATAAGGACGACAGCTAAGCACTTCCAAGCCGGGCGAAGGGAGCTTTGTCACGGCAACCGGCGGAGTTGCAAAATCGAGCGGATCGGCTTGGGTGACGAATGATCACCATCGCAACCTTCAACGCAAAACGGCGTGGCAGCGAGGTTCATGTTGCTCTTCTTGAGCAGACGCGCGGCCCTCTACACGTAGGACCTGAAAGTAGGCAGATGGTTCCGCCGGAGCAAACCTCATACGCAGGCCAGGCGCAAGTTCGGGCCGGTGGCACAATTTCGCGCTTCCACCAGTGAAGGATCGCCGTCGCTCACTTGCCAACGGGTCTCGGCACCGACGCGCCAGAAATGGAGTTCGAGGCGATTTTTGCCCAGGCGCAAGTCGTTCAAGGTGAGTTCGTCTATCCAGTCGGGCAGCCTGGGATCGATGTACAGCTTACCATTTGGAGCGTCGGGCTGAAAGCCGATGATTGCCTGCAGAAGCGAAAAACAGGATCCGGCCGCCCATGCCTGCGGAACGTTCGCTCCCTTATATTGCACGGGGAAAGTCGTGGGCGTTCGCGGCAACCCGGCGAACAGCTCTGGCATTCGATGTTGCATGAAGTAGGTTGCGGCGCTGCTCACGTCGCGAGAAAGGCGACATGCCTCCGCAAAAAAGCCATAGCGCCGGAAGCCGAGCGCGATCAGGCCGTTGTCATGCGGCCAGACGGAGCCGCGTTGATAGGAATGTGGATTGTAGGCTGGGTGATCGGCTGAAAGTGTCCGTATTCCCCAACCGCTCCACATATCCGGCCTCATCAGCCGATGCACCACCCTGGCGGCTCGGTCGGGTGGGACAATTCCCGACCAAAGACAGTGACCGGGGTTGGAAGCGACGCTCAGCACCGGCTTCTTGTCGCCATCCAACGCGAATGCATAGAAGCCGGATGCCTCGTCCCAGAAGACCTGGTTGAATCGGTCGAACAAGCTCTTAGCTTTGAGGCGAAGCTGCCCGGCACGATCGCCATCGCCTCTGGCATCGAAGATTTCAGCCATGCGCTGCCAAGCATCATAGACATAGCCTTGCAATTCGCACAGCGCCTTGGGTCCCTTCACCAGGGTGCCATCGGGATAAACCAAAGCGTCACCGGCGTCTTTCCAGCTCTGGTTCTCGTACCCCGCAGCCGAGCGGGTTTCGTATTCCTGGAAACCGTCGCCGTCACGGTCCCCATACTGGTCAATCCAATCCAGGCACTTCTCGGCCGTTGCGATGTGTCGTTCGAGCAGGCCCGCGTCGCCGGTGCAACGCCAAGTGTTGTGGAGCACGATAAGATACAGAGGCGTAGCATCGGCCGTGCCGTAATAGGGCGTATGGGGGATCAAATTGAAATAGGCGAGTTCGCCGGTGCGAAGCTCATGCATTATCTTTCCCGGTTCCGCATCGCGGTAGTCGTCGCGTTCGGTGGCCTGAAATCGCCCCAAAACGTCCAAGGCGCCGCGCGAAAAATCCGGGTAGACCAAGGCATTCTGCAGAGAGACTATCAGGCTGTCGCGACCGAACAGGCTTATGAACCAGGGCAGTCCGGCGGCTGGCACGTATTCCAGTTCGTCCGTTCCTTCGATCGGCAGCCGCAGCGCGGCCATGTCTTCGACCGCCTGATGGTAGAAGCGGTGAAATTCGCCATTGGAACAGTTGAACTTCAAGGCGCTGCGTTGCCATCCGGCGAGGCGTTTTGCAGTTTTCGACTCGAGGCATTTGTCAATGCAGACTCGGGGCGCGCGATAGATTGTCTCGCCATTGCCAAAGTCATAGAGAAGGCAAGCATGCCATTTCGCGCCCGGTTCGAGCTTGATATCGAAGCTGATCCGGCCATTGGCATAGACGGGCTTTGAGCCCATCCGGCGGACCTTGACAATGACGTCTCGCTTGAAGTCTCGATTCACGTAGGAGGTACGAAGGCTCGCCGCTCTGGACAGCCATTCCGTGGTAATACGTCCGCGGCGGACGATCGCGTCGGCCTTGACTTCGAAAAGATCGGCAAAGTCGCTGCGCATGGCAACTTCCAAATTGAAGCGCACTGACATTTGCCCGTGGTTTACGAGTTCAAAATCCTCATGCAGCCCCCCATCCAAGGCGCGGCCGATTACCAGCCCCAGGCTGCCTGCTGGCACATGGTTCGTTTCCGTCGCGAACCCCTGATTGACCAGATAGATCTTGGCGGCGAAGTAGGCGATGTTTCCGGAATTGAGGAGGTCCCATGCCTGCCCATTGGCAAAGATCTGCCAGCTGGATATCAGGCGTGTGTCAGACGCATATAAGCCGTTATAAGTGGGCCAGGCGATCTGGCCATCCGGTTCGGTGACAAGGAAGCTGCGTCCCTGGTTAATCGCCAGACGCGGCGGTCCGACTGTGATCTCCAGCGTCATTGGTTCAACCGTCACCCGACCGATTTGCATCCATCGGAACAGATTGAACAGCCAATGTCGGCCGCCGCCGCCATCTTCGGCCACGAGAACTCACGTCTGCCTTGAACGCCTGCCCCCAGATTGTCCCGAAATCATGTACCAGGCAGGCGAACAAAGACCCGGTCATCGACGAGCTCGAACAATCTGACCTTCGAGCACATACCCGCGAACAGAGGCGGACAAACCCGCCCCCTCCAGCAGAACTGTCAAGCCTGCTCTGGCGAGCACATCCTCCAGCCGACCCACAACGAGGCGCGGCAGGCCTCACCTCATTCATCACCAGCAGCTGGGTGAAACTGTGAGCCCCCCCTCCAACGCGCGAGCCGGAGAAAGATGGACACGTTCTGGCGAGGCCCGGCGACACTGCAATTTGGTCGCTGCGACGGCACGCGTCCATCCGGAGTTGTCCTCGACCGTCTTTCATCAAAATAGTCGCCGGCTTCAGGTGCTTGCGGGCGCCAACCTGCGACGTGCCTTCAGATCAAACTGGTGTATTCTCGGCGACTGTCAACGAGGAGAACGGCATTTGGACGCATTGGTGATGATACATAGACGCCTCTGAGCATCTGAAGCAGTGCAGGCCGTGGCCAGGCCAAAATGGCTTTGACTGGCATGGTGTTGCCACACTGGCGATCTGGGCTATGACGCTGTTCATCCAGCTCGCCGAGCACCGCGATACTCAGGCTCTGCACGCCAAGATGGACGAATTGCTTCGCGCAGTCGTCGATGCCGACAACGAGACGGCGAAGATTGACAAGCAAAAACCAAAAGAAATTGAGGCGCAACGACAGCAAAACAGCAATGAAAATGAGCCCAGCCAAGCGACTCACTATATTCCCGGCCGGATCCCCCCTGTCCAGAACTCTTATTGTGTTTGGTTCGATCATAGTTGCCACAAGCCTGTTGTGGCCCTGGTTGTCGCGGGTCGGTCTGGGCAAATTGCCCGGTGACGTCGTGATCCAACGTGAGAACTTCACGTTTTATGCTCCGATCGGCACCGGGATTCTTATCAGCATCGTGCTTTCGTTTGTTCTGTGGCTGCTCAACCGGTAGCGAGGACGGCGAGCCCGCGTCGCCGGAGGAAAAGAACGACGCGGGCCGATCGAAGCTATCCGATCCGGCAGCAAAAAATATAAGGGAAAGAGTTTGCTGCCAGGGCAGACCTTTCCCTGCGCGCCGGTGTTCCATTGCATGAGTAAAAAAGCCCGCCGCACAGTTTCATGCGGCGGGGCCGATCAAGCGCTATTGCACCGGGCGGGGGCTCGGGGTCGGGCACGCCCTGTGCGCGCGGATCACAGGGATTTTAGATGCAGGGGCTGCAATACGTCCACCAACCAACGGTTGGACAACACGACGCTTGATTCCGAGAACAGTTGTGTGCGTCAAGTTCTGCAAAATGGCGTGGCATTGCGGTGACGTCGGCGTGTCCGCCGCGCAGCCCCCGTGTTTAGCGGAGCGGCGGACACATGACGGTGCTCAGGCGGCCAAGGCCCTCAGGCTCTCCTTCTTGTGCTCGCGCAGATGATCCATGTTGAGGTAGCGGGTCGCCTCGAGCCAGTTCTCGTGGATCTCGACCGCCAATGCCCGAACCAGCCGCAGGCAGCTCCGCGGGTTGGGGAAGATGCGAACGACCAGGGTGCGCCGCTTGATCTCCTGGTTCAGCCGCTCCAGCATGTTCGTCGACTTCATGTGCTTGTGGTGGGCAAGCGGCAGCCGATAGAAGCTCAGCGTCTCCTCGATGTTGTCTTCCACCCAGTTGACCAGCTTCGGGTATTTGGCCTGCCATTTGGCGATCCACTGCGCCAGGTCGCGTTTGACCTCGGCAAGGTCGCGCCGGTCGTAGAACCATCTGAGCTCCATCAGGCAATCGTCGTCGACCTTGCGCGGCACGTAGTCGAGCGCGTTTCTGAGAAAGTGCACGTAGCAGCGCTGCCAGACCGCCTCGGGCAGCACTTCGCGGATTGCCGCCCTGAGCCCCGGATGGTCGTCGGAGACGACGAACTCGACGCCGGCGAGCCCGCGATTCTTGAGCCCCGTCACGAACTCGCGCCAGCTCGAATGGCTCTCCCGGTTGGCCAGCTCCACGCCCAGAACCTGGCGCCGGCCCTCCCAATCCACGCCGATCGCCACCAGCACCGCCTGGCTGGCGATCACGCCCGCCTCGCGAGCCCGCTCGTAGCGCGCGTCCAAGATGAGATACGGATAGCTTTCCTCGAGCCGCTGCGTGAAGAACGCCTTGAGCGCCTCATCCAGCCGCATCGTCGCCTCGCTCACCGTCGAGGCCGAGAAAGAGTGGCCGCACAATTCCTCCGTCACCGCCTTCACCTTGCGGGTCGAAACGCCTTGTACGTACATCTCGACCAGCGCCGACACCAAGGCCTTCTCCGAACGCTGATAGCGCTCAAACAACTCCGTCGAGAACCGGCCCGTCCGATCCTGCGGAACGCGAAGTTCCAGCACCCCAACCCGCGTCACCAGCTTGCGCTCGTAATACCCGGACCGGTAACTCACCCGCTCCGCCGTCCGCTCGCCTTTCTCGGCCCCGATCGCCTCCGTCATCTCGGCTTCCAGAGCCTCCTGCACGACAGTCTGCAATACCTGGCGAAAGCCGTCCTCATCCGACAGCAGCAACGCTTTCAACTCGCCCCTGCTCAGTTTAACTTCTCGATTGGTCATGGCACTTCCCCTTCCACGGGAATCGGTGATTGCAACGTCACCACCGTGCCATGGCCGCTCGCCCTTCAGAGCAAGCGCCGTTCTCTCTCCAAAACTTTTTGCAGAACCTTCAGGACACTATCCTCAATCAAGATGAGAATGCTGGCGGGTTGGAACGCAGGGAGGGCGTAGCCCGACTGGAGTTTCAACCCGCCAGCGCCGCCGCCTTTTCGGGCTTCAGCGCGCGCGTGGATTTTCTGCATTTAGCTGCAGCGAAGGTCCCGGTGGTGCGGTGGAAGCGCACCCGGGGCATCTTGGACTTATTATCCAGGACTGCTGCATTGCCACAGCAATGGTCAAACCTGCTAGGGTCCGGACCCATAAAGGGTTCCACTGACGGTGGTTTTATGATTCACGGTCTCCAAAGGGAGGCCACCGATGAATCGCGATTATTTCTGGCTGACCGAGGAGCAGTTTTCGCGGCTGCAGGCGCTGCTGCCAACCGACACGCGCGGCAAGCGCTGGCGGTCCTCCGGCTGAGGTCCTGATCGACTCTTCGGCCGTGAAGGCGCATCGCTGCGCTTCTGCCGGCAAAGGGGGGAGCAAAATCAGGCGATTGGCCGGTCGCGCGGTGGGCGAACCACGAAGATCCACGCCCTGACCGATGGCCTGTGCCGCCCGATCGCTTTCCTCTTGACCGGTGGCCAGGTCGCCGATTGCAGCGCCGGAGATTTGCTTCTGGAGCAGATGCCCGAGAGCCCGATCCTGCACGCCGACAAGGGCTATGACACCAATGCCATTCGCCACAAGGTCGAGGCTAAAGGGGCGATGCCGAACATTCCGTCGAAAGCCAACCGGCGCTGGAAGAACTGCTTCTCCCCTTCCTCTACCGTGATCGCAACGCCATGTTTGGACGGCTCAAGGATTTCCGCCGCATTGCCACCAGCTACGATCGATCGGCCACTAACTTCCTCGCTGCCGTCTGCCTCGCCGCTACGGTCGGTTACTGACTGTGACAGTTGTCCTCGACAAACAGAAGCGAACTTGCGCCCTGAAGCAGGGTGATCGCTTCAGAAACGGTGCGAAGGAGTATGTCACTCGCCGGCTCGATGTCGTGGATGAGGCCGGCGGCCTCACCAATCATGATCGCGGCTATCGTGGGATCGCCGCTTGCCCACGCTTCGCGGTAGGCAGCGGACTGCGCGTCAATGTCGGCGAGGAGATGGGCCTCATTGCCGTGCCAGGCTTCCGTAAAAGCATTCTTCCGAACGCGCAGTGAAAACCGCGATGGCCAATCCAGGCGGCGCGCTAGGTCCATCACCGAGGTTCGAACCGTGTCGTCTCCGGTCGCGGCAAGGGCAGCCTGGTGCAGATTTGGATGAACGAGAGCCTCCAACGAGGCCCAGAAACGTGATCCCATCACGACGCCATCAGCGCCAAGCATCAGCGCCGCTGCGAGCCCACGACCATCGGCGATGCCACCGGCCGCGCAGATGAGCGTGTCCGGCGCCCGTCGCAGTACCAAGTTCGCGACCTCCGGAACAAATGTGAATGTCGCTCGCTTCTCACCGTGACCGCCGGCTTCCGCGCCTTGGGCGACGACGATGTCGGCTCCGGCATCAAGAGCGCGGCGCGCGTCGTCGAGGCTCTGGACCTGGCAGATCAAGGGGACCCCGGCGGCCCGTATCGCCGGCGAAAAAGGCGCCGGGTCGCCAAAGGATAGGAAAATCGCACTTGGTCGCCGCTCCAGGGCCTTATCCAGTAGGCGCGGGTTCCTGGCGAGTGACCAAGTTACGAAGCCGCAGCCGACAGGTCGGTTGCCAGATCGCTCGAACTCTCGCGTCAGCCAATCAGCGTCGCCATAGCCGCCGCCGATAAGCCCAAGCCCTCCGGCTGTATGACCGCACCTGCGGGTTCCCCGCCCGATGCGAATGCCAACGGCGCGCTGATGATCGGATGCTGCAGTTTAAGCCGATCAGTGAGACGGGTTACGATGCGCATCATGAGTCCAACAGATTGCCTTGAGTATCGCAGGTTCGGTTGATCCTATCGAGCCCCGCTCAGCGCCCCGCGATTAACGGCAACCAGAGCCGCCAGTCGACCAACGGTTATGAGTCCGGACCTTAGTACTACAGTTGCGGATGCCGATGCCGTTTGTAGTGACAGATGGTGGCCGCAGCCTGATGTCGTCGTCGCCATAGCGACCAGGCGATGATGAAGGGCTTTTGTGTCGGTGGGAAGATGAGGATCCGGGCGAGGAGAGAGCGGATCTCGGGGACGCTCGGGACGAGCGCAGCCATCCGGATCAGGCGGCGATTGGCTCCTTTGGACTCGTTTCGTTCGGTTTGCTCCATGCGCTGCGGCGAAGATCAGCCGATAGCTTCGAGAGGAATGCCAGGGCGGCCATGCACAGGCTCATGTGGCGATGCCATCCGTGCCAGGACCGAGCCTCGCAATGATCAAGTCCGAGATCATCCTTGGCGCGCTCAAAGCACTCCTCGATCGCCCAGCGCAGGCCGGCCACTGCCGCCAATTCGGCCAAGGAGGAACCGGGCGGGGCGAAGACCAGGTAGTAGGCTTTTTCTCCGGATGTCGATCGCTTGCGGCGGACGAGAAGCCAATGCTCGAAGCCGCCTTTTGACGTCCAAGGGCGGCGGATGCGTGCCCAGTCGTAGAGCCGAGGGCCTTTGGCGCCTTCACCTGCCGCATGACAGGCCCAGTCGTCGGGCTCGAACTCGCTGGCCAGTTCCTCGGGCGAGGTTTCCTCAAACAGACGATCCCCTCCCCGGCGCATGAAGTGAGCGCCTCGAACCGCCAAGACATAGGGCTGCTCGCGAGCTTCCAGCATCCGGCGAAGGCTGCTGTCCGCCCCGTAGACAGCGTCGCCCAGAACGTAAGCGCACGGGACGCCGGCATCGAGCGCCGCCTCGACCATGGCGCGCGCCATCTTTGGCTTGGTCGCAAACTCGACCATCTCCGGGATCGACGCTCTGGCACATCGCGCCCGATCCCTTGTCCAGCTCTCCGGCAGATAAAGGCGACGATCGACCAGCGCTTGGCCGTAGCGGCTCGCGTAAGCCAAGAACACGCCGACCTGGCTGTTCTCGATCCGCCCCGCCGTTCCCGAGTACTGACGCGCGACACCGGCGGAACGATCGCCCTTCTTCACAAATCCCGTCTCGTCGACGATCAGGACGCCATCCTCAGCGACTGCATCCGATAGGGCCGCTCCGCTCCGGATTGCTCAGCCATCAGCCAGCCTGTCTTGCGCTCAATGCCGGAAAGAAGGCCGTCAAGGAAATCTGCGCCCGTTTCCCGCAACTCACGACGAGGAAGCACCCGCCCAACCCGCGCCTTCAGCGCTGTGAGCGGCCAACAAGCATCCGGCCCGTGGGGCCGACTCGTCTCCCGGTCGTGTGAGCAGAAGAACATCGCGAAGTGCGGCTTCATCCTCGACGCCGCGAGCCTGCTCGCCGTACCGCGGCCGCCGAAAGCCCTAGGCGCTGTCACCAGGCGCCAGCCCACCTCTCTAGCTGGCGGACCATCGCATCGAGCGCGCCGATGGCCGCACCTGCAGTGATTGCAATGTCCTCAATGCGCCGCAACTGTTTGGGTCGGCGGCAGCCCTGCGCAACCAGGCCGGCACCGCCGTCGTCGGCGCGGCTTCCGTGGCACCGGGAAGAGTGCCGTGGTGGCGCAGGAGGGTTTTGGCTCAGAATCATGGAACACGATGAATCATCGCGGCGCTTTTTGTAGAGCGAACGATAAGTCTTGCACGACCAGCCATTTATCCCTCGCGAGATCAATGCCGCGGGCAATTAGCAGGCGAACTCCGTCCGGACTGAGTACCTGTTTCAAGGCGGGCAAAAGAAGTTGTGTAGTCATGTCACGAAATGCTTGGTCCGCTTCTCTGCCGGCCGATGGTCCATGAAATCCCCTCCCCACCCATGACACCAGACACCTCCTTGCCAATAGACCGATCAAGCACTGGCCTCCATGGTACCAGCGTGAACTCGCGCGCCTTCTCGACTATGACGTACTTGCCGCTGGCAAGGTCGATCGAGCGGCGCAATCGACCCTCTATTCGATCACCAGGCTGCGCTTCGGAATACGAGAGTCCGAGTTCGTCAGACAGTTGACCGGCAACACGGTTCAGCTCACGTTGACGCAGCATCGAAAGCATGTTGGCGCGATAGACGATCCGGTCCTGCTCTTCCCGAGCAAGACCTTGCGCAATCAGCCACTGCCGTCGGCGGCCTTGCGCCTCTCGGACATCGCGGCCGAAACCAGAGCTGTGCAAGGCCTCCGGTGTGTCGGAAACCAGCTCTCGATCGAGCCAGGTGGCGCCGTCGAACCTGACTTGTCTCTCCAGCGGCATCGATGAGAGCTTGTGAACCGTGACAGGCTCGGCCCTCGCTCGCTTACGCTCGTAGTCAGACACACGGTCGAGATGATCCGGTGCGACGATCCAGGTGCCGTCCGGCTCGCGCTCGACACGACCGGTCGCCCGGCGGATCGCCTCCAGTCGCCGCACGTGCGTTTCGGCAAAGCGTTCGGTGGCCGACGGGTCATGCTTGAGATGGATATCGATGCTGTAGCGCGCGTCATTGGCCGTGGCGATCTCGGCAATTGTGCGGTCGACTTGCCTTGGCCCGGTGTCCCTCGGCGTGACCCGCACTATGCAGCCCTCTGGCGTCGGTTGGGTGGCCTCGCCTTTGCCGATATCAACATAGTGGCTTTTGCCGTCCACGCCGTCGACGACGAGGTAATGGCGGTCAGTGATTTCGTCGGCCAGGCCGCGCGCAACGATGCGGCCAACGACAGGCTGCTGCTCTGCAGATCGATCATGGACAACATAGTCGGCGGCACTGCGGGCGAGCCCCTTGCCGGTCAGTTCGCGGTGCATGGTCTTGATGATGTCGCCCCGCTCGCCGATGCGGCGCAGCGTCGCTTCAAGCTCGCCATCAAGGCGCCAGCGGCCCGAGCCGACTTCCTCAGCCAGACCCATTCGCTCGAGCTTGCGCAGGCGGCCCTGGTGCAGCGTCTGGCGAAACGTGTCTCGGCTGGCCGGTGAGACATGCCCCTCATGGTCGCGCATGCGGAGCAGCTGCCGATCGATGCTGGTGAAGCGTTCCCGCTCCCTTTCCTGGCGCAGGCGTTGCTCGATCTCGCGGTCCGTTCTCGGGCCAAGGTCGAGGCTGACCAGCTCGGCCGCCTGTTCACGGATTCCAGACGAGATGTAGTCTCGCGCGATGACAAGATTTTCGCCGCGGTCGTCCTTGCCGCGGACGATAATATGGGTATGCGGATGACCAGTGTTGAAATGATCGACAGCGACCCAGTCGAGCTTGGTGCCGAGGTCTCCTTCCATCTGCGCCATGAGGCGCCGCGTGAGCGGCTTGAGGTCGTCATACTCGATGCCGTCTTCAGGTGCGACGATGAAGCGGAACTGATGCCGGTCGCCATCGGCACGATCGATGAACGCCTTGCCATCGACGCGGTCGCTGTCGGCGCTATAGAGCTCGCCAGGCTCGCCTTCTCGGGTGACGCCGTCGCGCTGGAGGTAGCGAAGGTGTGCACGTGCCCCGTCAACACCCTTGCCGGCCAGCTTGACGATACGCGCCTTGACGACGGCGCGCCGCTGCCGAAACGCCGCGTGGCGATCGCTCGCTCTGAGAACGGCGGCAGCAGCCCCGCCGCGCCCCGCCCGGCTTCCGATGAAGCGGCCACGGCGACCGCTGCCGCCGCCGGCTCGGTTGATCGCGGCGCGAATCTGGCCGGCGAAACGCTTGCCTGCCTTCGAGCCGCGCGATCCGATTTTGCCCAGGCTCGGCTTGAACTCTTCATCCTGCATTGAGCCTCCTAGTAATCTTTAACAAAATCACATGTTTGTCGGCAGCAGCTCTCCTGACGCTGAAGGCAGCCTCCGTGAAAAACGATGTGCAGACAAAGACTTCGCCGGCTCCAGGAGGCGATGCCTTTATCTTGCCTTCAGCGGACCTGCCTCCCTGCCTTCCTGCCCCGACCCACGGTACCCCTGCCCTCACCTGCGATCCGGCCGGCCTGACCTTGCTCGCTCCGATCCGAGCGGCACCACAATTTGGCCATTCGGATCGGTCGCGGAAACACCGTTTCGCAGGAAAAACAGCGACTGCCCGGACGGGATTTCCGGCGCTTTTCCGGAACGGGATTTGCCGGTGAACGCGTCCATGTCGGCGGCCGAGATCCCCGCCGCCTTGAGCTCTTCCAGATACGAAACCGTCTCGCTGGGCAGCGGTCGCCCACGCTGCAAATGCTGTTCGTAGCGGTCCGGCCCAGCGTTATAGGCGGCAAACAGGCCGGGAAAGCCGAAGCGGTCATACATGGCGCGCAGATAGGCAGTGCCTGCCAGAATGTTGTCGCGAGGGTCGTGCGGATCGGCTCCCAGGCCAAGCTCTGCGCGCACCTCCTCGTAGGTGCCGGGCATCACCTGCATGAGGCCAATGGCGCCGGCGCTCGATGTGATCGGCCGTCCGTCCACCATTGTCTGCCCCCGGCTTTCGGCATCCATGACGGCATAAATCCAGGGCTGTGGAATGCTGAATCGCCGGCTTGCTTCGGCCACCAAGGGCTGCCATCGTTGGAGCTGCGGACCACGGGAGATGGCGGCCGGCTGAGCGTCGGTCGCGGCGGAGCAGGCGCATGGCGCTATCGCGACCATGCCCAGCATCAGGAGGGTTACTCGGTCCATAGCGGCACGAGCCTCCCGGCAATATTTTCGGCCGGCACCGGCCCGAAATAGCGGCTGTCGAAGGAGCGGTTTCTATCGTTGCCGAGCAGGAAAACCTCGTCGGCGGCGAGCTTGCGGCAGCCATTCCACCAGGGCAGCGGACGGTGCTGCCTGTCGGTTGCCAGCCGGCGCGCGACAATCTCGCCGCCGATGATGATGGCGTCGCCGAAGGCGCAGACATGCTCGCCAGGCAGCGCGGCAAGGCGCTTGACCAGCGGCACGTTGCTGGGCAGGAAGAAGCGTTCGGCGGCGAGATCGGCGACCGGTTTTGGCGGGCGGACGAGCACCAGATCGCCACGAGCCGGTGATCCGGACGCGACGCGATAGAGGCCGACCGGCGCACTGGCCGAGGCGTTCCAGACCAGCCAGGGCGATGGGTTGTCGAAAGCGGCGAAGCCGATCAGGCCGAGGCCTATTGTGGCCACGGCGATCGTCTTGCGCGCCCGAATACGCCGCAGATGGCTGCCGATCAGACGGATAGTGGGACGCCGGCTCATGAGCGGCCTCCCGCACCGGCCGAGCCGGAATCGTGCCCGCCATCCTCGGGCCTGGTCTCCTGCGCGCGTCCCTTCGACCAGTCGTCGAGCTCGTCGATGTGATAGCGGACATAGCGGCCGTGCTTGCGGAATTGCGGGCCGCCGCCTTTGAGCCGCATCTTCTCCAGCGTGCGCTGGGACAGCCCGATATAGAAAGCGGCCTGCGCGGTGTTGAGAAACGGACTGCCCTTCTTCGCGCGGGCCGCGCGTTCGTTTTCGTCGTCCATGATGGTCCTCGTTTCGTTACGGACAAGCGAAGGCGAGGATCGGCGAGCGAGATCGTTTCGGGGACGGGCGAAGAGTGGGGGGCGAGTTTTCGCCGCCCCCTCTTGAGAAGAGCCCCGCGCCGGGTGCGGGGGGGGGCTCGAGGCTGGCGGTTCAGTCGACGGGGTTCCAGATGATGGCGTATGTGTCGTCGTCATCCTGGCCGGCGGCGCGGCCGAGATTGGCGTAGAGCTTGCGCGGGCCGAACTCCGGGGCGGCAATCGACAGGCTCACATAGTCCTTGCCGGAGGTCTCGCCGGTGCGGATCCAGCCGGCCCCTACTTCGACCCCTTGCGTCAGCACCCGAAAGTCGGGATGGGTGTCGGCGCTCTTTGCCTGATTGGGCACGATGTCGATGTCGGCGCGGACGCTGAGCGTCCTGAGCTGGCCCTTGTAGCCGCCGTTTTCCTGTTTGGTAACGTATCCGATCGCGGTCATTTTCAGTCTCCTTTTGGTGCTCGCCGGGGACCATTCCCCTGCGATGGCGGACCGTGATGGGCGCCTCCGGACCGCCGGAACCGGGACGGCCGCAGCGATAGCGGAGGACCCGAGCGGACAGCTTTTTTGAAGCGAAGCGGCGCGAGGAAGCCGCCGCAGGCGGCGGGGAAAAAAGCTGCTGGCGAGGGTTTCGGGCGGGCCGGATCCGCCCATAGGTCGTCAAGCCAGCCGCAGGGGAATGGTCCCTGAGACGCATGGAGACAGGTGGCGCGATCCGGTGACACAAACGAGCAGGCGCCATTACAGGGCGCTGGCTGCGGGGGCTCTGTCGCCAACCGGATCGGACAATTGGCCCATGCGCGGAGCGCCTCGGCAAGCAACCCGGCGTGGTGCAGGGCTGCCGAAATGGGGGCGAGTTGGCGTCGGGATTTCTCGCGCAAGGCACTGGCTCGACAAGACGACCAATCGGCAGCCGGCGCGGCCCGGAGCGGCGCGCGCGACCTGAGCGGCGGCACTCGAGAGAACCGCCGCTTGAGGCTGATCGGTTCATTCGCGCACGAACAGCGGCTGCATTTGTGCCCACTGATCGGCGGTGCGGAAGCCGCCGCGGCTGGTGTAGCTTTCGGCCGGGAATTCCATCCAGCGCGGCAGCCAGGTCTCGACCTTCTGGCGGCCATTCTCGCCCGCCAGGAAGTCGCGGATGATCTTCTTTTGCGTCTTGACCTTCTCGGCGACATTGCCATCCGCGACCAGCTTGCCGCCGACGTCGGCCAGCATCGAATTGGCGATTTCCTTATCGCGCAAGAGGTCGAAGAAGGCATCGTCCGGTTGCCACCATGTGCCCATATCGACGTTCAGATGGTTGCCGAGCGCCTCGATGACGGCGCTGCCGGCTGCAAGCGTCTCGGCCATGACAAGGGTGAGAACGCGCATGACATCGCCGTCGCAGAGCGCCAAGAGGCGCGCGAACACGCCGGCGATAGCAAAGGCGTCGCCATCGCCGCCGGCGACCACGCCATCCTCATCCGGTGATCCGAGCAGGGCCAACACTTCGCGCCGTTTTTTGCCGAATGCAGCTTCAGCCTTGCAGCCGGCAAGGCTGGCAGTCACCGTCTCGTTGGCCGCGCGCTGTGGCTCACGGCGCACCAGCCACAAGCCGGAACCGGTGATGGCGTGCGCCACCACGAGTCGCAGCGCCACGGCGGGATGGTCGAGCATGGCCGCGCGCACGGCCGCATGGCGATGCAGATCGACATAGTTCTGCATCGGGCCGGTGAGTTCGGGGCGCGGCGGCTTGGCGGCTGTTTCTTCTTGCTCACCGCCCTCGCGGGCGCGGCGGGCTTCCTTGCGTGACAGCCAGCCCTCGTGACACTCGACCTCGCCGCGATGCGAGACAGTGATGACGACCTTGCCGCCCTTCTTCTTCGGGGTCTTCTCGTGGTCCCATGGGTGGAAATACTGGCCCGGCTCCAGCAGCACCACCTCACTCCAGCCGTCGTTGAGATAGGTGTCGCGTCTGGCGGCAATCGCTTCGTTCTGCTTTTGCCAGAACAGGTCGGCATCGGCGAAATAGCTGTCCTCGCCGAACAGGTCCGAGGTGATCAGGCCGGGATATTCGTCGATGGCAAACAGCGCCACCTTGGTGGGAATCGACTGGCCGCCGAACAGCCATTGCTTCAATTGAAAGCCACGCGGCGCGTATTGATCGGGATCGGCACAGAGTGCCAGCCAGTCCTTCTGCTGCGCCTTGGACGCCATGGTGAGATGGCGCACCGTCTCGGCGTCGATCTCCTCGCGGCGATAGGCTTCGCGGATTTTGGGCAAGAGGTCGCCAAGCGCCAGAATGCGTTTGACCTTCAGGTCAGTGATGCCGAAGGTCGCAGCGATGTCTGGAACGGTGCGGCCTTGCCTGACGAGCCGCGAAAACGTCTCCCATTGCGATACTTCGTCAGGATCAAGGCGGGCGAGGTTTTCGATCAGCGAGGCTTCCAGCGCATCGGCGTCGTCACCGTCCTCCATGATGGCGCAGGGCAAGGGATCGCCTTCGCCGCGCTCGTCGGCAATCGATTTCGCGGCGAAATAGCGCCGCCTGCCGGCGACGATCTCGAAGGCTTCCGGCTGGCCGTTGGGCCGCACAAGGAGAGGCACCAGCACGCCGCGCGCACCCACGGATGGCAGGATATCGGAAATGTCGGGCGCGCGTTTTCCATGGCGCATGTTGAGCGCGGAAATGTTGAGCCGATCCAAGGGGATGTGGGCAAGCTGCATGGTTACTCTCCTTCGCTTTGGTTGAGGTTGTCCCGCCGCAGAGGCCGAAGGCCGGCGCGGCGGGACGGTTTTTGCGCCTATCGGCGCTGCTGTTCCGCCGTGTCGGACGGAAGCTCGGAACGGGGCTTTGAAAGGGCGTCTGCTGCCTGCCGCAGAAGTCGCTCGGCCTCGGTGATGTGGCGGCAAATACGGGCGGCTTCGGCATAGACGGAGAGCGGAAAGCGCGCCTGGAAATGCAGGTCGCGCTCTATGCCGAGGCCAAGCGGACCTTTTACGGATGCAAGCTCGGCCAGACTGACGCTGCCGAGTTCGGGGAAGCCGAAGCCGAGATCGCAAAGGCCGAACAGCGTGTCGCCATCGGCGTCGAGTTCGGTCAGAAGCCACGTGGCGGCACCTGTCGGATTAAACAGTTTCACAACGGGAAAATGGTCCGTTTCGGCGTCGGCGGCGCCATTGGCGAGCAGTCGTGCGCGCAGTGGATCGGTGATCAGGATCATGGAAAGACTCCTTGTCAGAACAGGTCGAGTTGATTTCTGCTGGCTTCATCGAAGAGGCCGATATCGATCGGCTTTTGCGCCGCGCGCGGACACATCGGCGCGTTCATCAGGAGGGTGAGCCGATCGCGCGTGGTGATCGGCCGGACACCGGGAATGAGCATCTGCTCGCCTTGCGGCGTCGGCTCGCTCGCGGTCAGTTGAGGATCGCGCATCGTCATGCCGCAATCCCTTCCTGCGCCTCGCCTTCGGCATCGGCCTGAAGGCCAAACAGGAAATCGGCGGCCTTGGAGGCAAGACTGGCGGCACGGAAGATCGCGCGGTTGTCCTCGCGCAGCACCTTCAGCCATGAGCCGATGTAATCGGCATGACGCACGGTCGGCTCGATACCGAGATTGCTGCAGACGAAGGCGGCAGTGATTTCGGCGACCAATTCTTCACGCGCGTAAGCCTTGGAGCCGAACGAGCCGGAGAGGTCGCGAGCAAGCCGCGTTGGGTGGCCGGTCCAGTGGCCAAGCTCGTGAAAGCAGGTCCGGTAATAGTCGATCTGCTGATGGAACGCCGGCTGCGGCGGCACCTGAATGTGGTCGCTGCCCAGCATGTAGAAAGCGCGATCGCCGCCGACCCTGAAATCCGCACCGCTAGCGCGAATGAGCGTCTCGGCCTGCGGCACGATCTCGCACTGAGGCAGCGGCTCGGTGGCGGCATAGAGGTCTTCCGGAAGATTATCGCACTGCGCGACATTGAAGACGGTGAAGCGCTTCAAAAACGGCACGGCCTGTGGTTCATCGCCCTCGTGGCGTGCGCGCTCCTTCTCGTCCTTGGGGACAAAGCGGTCGGCATGCACGATGGTCGTGCCGCGCTCGCCCTTCCTGACATTGCCGCCAAGGACGAGCGCCTGCCGGAAGGTGAGCCAGTTCTGGCTGGGATAGCTGCGCTCGATGACCGCGCCCCACAGGATGAGGATATTGATGCCGGAATAGATGCGCCCAGAGGATGCATTGCTCGGCAGGCCAAGGCCTGCCTTTGCGCTGCCCCATGGCTTGACCCATGGCACGGTGCCGCGCTCCAGCTCCGCAATGATGCGGTCCGTGATCTCCTGATAAAGGCTGGCGCCGGGGCGCCCGCCCTTGCCTGCGCCAGCCTCTGTGCTGGCGGAACGCTTGCTGTTTGCATGCATCGTCTCATCCTCCGCTCGCCAATCGCCGCGCCTTTCCCCGGAAGCGGGGTGGGCGGCGAGTCGCGACCGGAAAGGCCCGCCGTAGGAGGCGGACCGCATCCGAAGGACCGGAACGAAGAGGAGGACCCTGAGCGGCAGCGAAGGGTTGCGGGCTGCCGCGGCGGGCCTAGAAGGGAGTGCCGCCCACCCCGCGCCACCGGGAAAGGCCAACAGCAAACCCCGCCGCCCGCAAGGGCGGCGGCCGTCTCAGCCCGAAGGGCGGCCCACGCCAAGGGGCGAAGCCGAATGGCCGAGACCGCCTGAGCTTGCCGAAGAAAAGCGGGCTCGGTTCACGAGCACCTGGTGCGCGTCGTCAGGCGCGCGGGCGCCCGCCAGGACGGCAGGCTGGACAGATTTTTCGCACGGATCATCGTCAAGCGCCGCAGTTACGTCGAGAAACTCGACGACATCACCGCCGTGGCGCGGCTTCATCCGAACAAAACCAGCGCTCGCCTTTCAACAGGTTGAGGCGCGTATCCCAGTAATATTCCTGTCTGGGATCATGATAGACGCGCTCGCCCGTTTTGTGGCTTATATTGGCTTTGATGTTGCGCTGACAGCGGCAGGGTCGATTCGAAGGCAAGAAAGCCAGCCAGGAGTTGTCTTGATAGCGATGATTGCCTACGCCCCCTCCCTCCGAAGAGAGAATGCGACGTTTGCGTGATATCCTTCACCGTCTTTAACAGCGCTTCATGGGTGCGTTGGAGAGGCCGGTAATGGTTGCTGGTGGGTGATAGAAGCGGCTGGACGATGCTCTTGTGCAGCCGTTCCGCCTCCGCCAGAAAGCGCTCGATTTCAGCCTGTGAAAGCTGCTTGGAAAGTTTGGTCCGAGCCATTGCGATCTCCGTTGAGGAATCGCCCCACCTAGGATTATCATCCCAATTGTATACTTGACGTACCAATGATCGATTCGATAAAGCAGCCGGGCAGGCCGGTACTGAAAACGAGATTACGCCGTTGATGGTCGAAGCGAGCATTTCCGTTCGTCTGGGTGCCCTCACACCGCCACGGGAGACGTTGTCGACCAAAGGATGGGCGCCAAGATTTACTCATCTATGGCAGTGGTGGGAGCAGCTTCCGTAGAGCCTTAGTATTGGCTATCAGGGTTTCGACATGGTGGTTGATGTCATGCGCTTTGACGGGCTTGTTCCTGCCCTTGTTTTCGGCGGCGCGGAAATTGAACACAACAACTTGGCCTGTTGTCTTTTCCTTGCTCCAGATTCCGTGAACCCAGTTGTTGCGCGTGCCCGACATGCCGCTGATTTTCTCAATTGCCTTTGAGATGGCGTCTCGATCGGAAGACGTATCCCACTCGGGGATCATCGCTAGGAGGAACTTAACTCGGGCTTCAAAAGTTGGAATACGATAGTAGCCGAAATGCGCCATGTTGGTCGACATGTTACAGATTGAACACATGGCATGCATGAGTGTGGTTTCAGCGTTCGCCCAAGCGACGACCATATCGCCCAATGCGGTTGCGATGTCCGAATCACTACTTAGGTTGTTGAGATCGTTGTAGGTAGCCATGTCAGAATCCCCCAAAGACAAAGACCAGGACAAGGGCGACGAGATTTTGCGACGCCTGTTGAAAACCCCTCCCGATCATAAGACCGGGAAGGGCAAGCAGCCTGTAGCGCCAGATGGCTCTAAGGACAGTGAGGGAGTGCCAGCAGGTTATTCGGCTCCACGCCGTCAGGCTCCGTCTTAAGATACTTCCGTCCGTTCGAACGCTGGCGTACGACAATCCACACGGACTCTCCTGTCGGCGCTACCGTCCAGTATTGCTCATTTTCGTTTTCGACGTTGTTTATCATCGTATCGATGTCTCGATACCAGCCGCCAGCGGCAGGGCCGCCGAGGCCCTGAAGACGACGGTCTTTGTCGGCGTTATCAGGCTTGTGACAATTTACTCGGAAAGTTCCGGCCATGTAGGCCTCCTGTGATTTGCGCCACAGGAGGGCTTGACGTGAATCGCGTAACGCGCAACTTAATGGACGTGATCACAAACAAGCCCTCCAACGGCTTGGTTTCAACTTAAAGGCGACCGTGGTTCAGACGGTCGCCTTTTACGTTCTGGCGAAACTTTGATTCGCACAAGATCGTCAATCTCGTTTTGTTCTCTTTTTTCTACGTATCCACAGGAGTCGTCGCGCCTTCTGCTTAGGCGTGACCGGCTTCACCAATCCGCCGATAGATAAGGCGCTAGTCGCGGGCCATGCGAAGCAAATCCTCGGCGCGTTCTGCATCTGAGACTTTCAGAGCCATGCGGCGATGGCAGCGGAAATCAAACTCGGCAAGGTAGCGATGCAAATGCGCCTCGCCGCAATGCTGGTAGACGCCGATCATGCCGCGCTTGAAGACTGAGAACACGTTCTCAATGGTGTTCGAATGGATGGCGATCCCGTCCTCGTAGCGGACATATTCGCCGTCCGAATGCTTCGTGGTCTTGTGGGTAGCGACTCGCCGCCAGTCTCTGTGTAGAGGTTCGACGCATCGGTGTAGAGGATGGTATCTCGCGACACGTTGCGCACCAGCACGTCACGGACGGTTGCCTTGGTGGCGTCGTTCAAATGGAACATGCGAGCCTTGCCGCCGCGCTCGACCAAGCCGACGACGATGCGCTTTTCGCGACCGCCGCCCTCGCCTTTCTTGGTGAAAGGACGACCCTTACGTTGGGCTGATACGCGAGGCGTCTCGCGCTTTCCGATGTAGGTTTCGTCGGCCTCAACAGTCTTGCCGTTGCCGCCGATAGGACCAGCAGAAGCAACACCCTCTTGCATGGCTTCGCGGATGCGGTGCGCCATAAACCAAGCGGTCTTGTAGGTGACGCCAAGCATACGATGCAACTGATGGCACTCATGCCTTTCTTGGACGAAGCGTAGAGATGCGAAGCCAGCACCCATCTATGCAGGCCGATCTTGGAACGCTCAAAGACGGTGCCGACCGTGACCGTGAAAGGCAAACGGCATTCGTTGCATTTGTAGACGCCGGGGCGCGTGGACTTGCCCGCCAGCTTCGTGATGCGCTCGGGGTTGGCGTTGCCACAATGCGGGCAGAACGGGCCATGAGGCCAATGGATAGTCTCCAGATGCTCGCGGGCCTTGTCAGCGTCGTGGTAAATTTCGTTGGTCAGGTCGAAAATTGGCGGTAGCTCCTTGCATTCATTGAAAATTCGGCTTGGTACGTCAAGTATATAATTAGGATTATGATCCTATATCGACATGGCTTGGTAAAGACCCACCCGCAGCGGAATGGCAGCTTGCCGAAGAAAAGCACGCTCGGTTCACGGTACCGGCGCGAGCCGTTAAACGCGCAGGCGCCCGTTAGCCCGCAGGCTGGACAGAATCTCGCACGGATCAGCGTCAAGCGCCGCAGTTAAGTCGAGAAACTCGATGACGTCGAGACGCCGCTCTCCACCCTCGTACTTGGCCACGAAGGATTGGGGACGATCAAGCTTCTCGGCCACCTGCGCCTGAGTCAGGCCTTTGGCCTTGCGCAGGGCAACCAACTCGGCCAGAAACCGCTGGTGGCGGGGCGATCGAAGAGACTTGGGCATGTAGGCGAACCGGTCGGGTAAAGACCGGATCAGCGACTAATCCCGGTTTCGGATTATCCCATTTTGGGATATGCTGCGTGCGCTCAACATGCGAGGTTCGCAGGCATGAATCGACCAATGGGAACAGATGAAAGTCGAAGCTCAACGTTGAGCGATGAAGTCCCCTGGTCGGAGAACCTCACGAGCTACGACAGGGAGCATTTCACGATCTACCTGCGGATCCTGGATGCCTGCGCCGACAATGCCAGCGAAGAGGAGATGGCTGATCTCATTCTCGGCATCGACCCGGCCCTTGAACCGGTCCGCGCCCGCAAGGCTCTTCGCAGCCATATCGACCGGGCGAACTGGATGGTGACGACTGGCTACAAAGAACTGTTCGCCGGCTGACGCACAGCACGGACTGTCATGCTCTTCAAACAAGGACGTTCAGATACCCGCCATTCATGAGCGCACGGCCGCGAGAGACAGCGCGGCGGGAGCGGTCACAACTGGTTGGCGTGCTGTTTGACTGCCATTTCTAGTGCTTGGCTCAGAGGCACCGCCTTCGAGAACAGGAAGCCCTGAGCGGTCCTGCAGCCAAGCTTGTGCAGGGTTTGCCGATCCGCCTCTGTTTCGACGCCCTCGGCCATGACCTCGATCCCGAGCATGTTACCGAGATCGATGACCGATTTGACAAGCAGTCGGTCCTCTCGGGACTTGGCCAAGCCGCGAATGAAGCCCTGGTCTATTTTCACCTTGCGTATCCGACTGTCCTTGAGCGATGCCAACGTGGAAAAGCCGGTGCCGAAGTCATCGAGCGCAATGGAAATGCCGGCATGTGAAAGCCGTCCGAGCTTTTCATCCACTCTGTCCGGGTCCACCGGGGATTCTTCGGTGATCTCGATCTCGAACATCGTTGCAGGCAGACCTCTTGCCGCCAGACCATCCAGAACCATGTCGTCGATATCGCCGGCTTCCAGTTCGCGCGGTGAAACATTCATCGCCACACGGAGATCACGACAGTCAGCTTTCACCAAGCCGTCGATAAAAGCACAACAATCGGCGAATACGGTTTGCGTCAGCAGCTGAAGCATACCGGTTTCGCGTGCAGCTGTGATGATTTCGGGTGGAGAGATGGCACCATGAGTCGGATGGGACCACCTCAGCAAGGCTTCAAAACCGACCACGGCCTCGGTGTCGAGTTTCACGATCGGCTGGAACCAAGGTTGCAAGCTTCTCGTCTTTATCGCCGAATGAAGGTCCCGTTCGACGGACTGGCGGCGTTGCAGTTCCCTGTCGAGTTCGGCATCGAACAGGCAAAATTCGTTCCTGCCACGACGCTTGGCCGTATAAAGGGCGATATCCGCCCGCAACAACATTTCCGTCAGGCCCGGCGTCTGCGCCAAGTATATTCCTATCGATGCCCCGACACGGACGGACGCGACCTCGATATAGGGGCGGGCAATTTTGGCTATGATATCGGAGGCGAGATCACTGGCAGAAACCGAAACCCTCGTTGAGGGAAAAAACAGCACGAATTCATCGCCGCCGATACGAGCGAGCGTTGAGCCTTCCGGTGCTTCCTCCTCTATGCGGCGCGCGATCCTGAGAAGCAGTTCATCACCGGTCCTGTGACCGTAGGTATCGTTGACGGATTTGAACCCGTCCAGATCAATCAGCATTGCCACGAAGGGGCCATCCGCGGTCTCGAACCGTCCGATAGCGTCTTCGAGGCCACGCCTGTTGAGAAGGGCCGTCAGGTGGTCCTGCCTGGAACTGGCCTTCATCTCCGCCGCAAGCCGCTCAGCCTCATGCCTCAGGCGGCTCGCTTCGCGGAACCGTGCTTGCCCAACACACGAAGCTCGAACCAAGCCGCCCATGAAGAGCAGAATGGTAAAAGCCAGAATGTAGTCTTCAAAATTGCCTTTCGCCAAAAGGCATCCCACCGTGATGAGGAGCGGAGGTGTTATGAAGTTGATCGCCGCCGCGGCATACGAACTGCCGTATGTAACCGCACCAGCTGAAATGCCCGCCAGAATGACCAGATGCAGCGGTGCTTGAGGTGTCGTGTATCCAACAGTCAGGACGGCCAGGAAGGACCAGGCAAACCCTGCCAGAAGAGCAAGGATGCCAAACCAGCGAAGCCGCGGCAAAACCCCCACGAAATTGTCATGGCGCCTTTTTTCCTTTAGCTGATAACGCGCGAGTGCAAGGCGGGCGGCATTTATCGCATTGACGACCAGGAACCAGATTGCAGCGGCAAAGCCGCTGCCAGAAAGGGCGTGCACCGCCCAAATCAGGCCTGACAGGATAGCGCTTATCGGCATCGACACGAAGAGGCCGGCCCTCAGGTCAGCAAGCTGATCCTGACGGATTTTGGCCTCCAGCGTGTCTTCATTCTTCGGGGCCATGGACGGACCGGCTTGCTCCCATCGTTGTTCGCGACGACAAGCTTACGCAAGCCCACTGAAGGACGGGTTAACTATCCAGCAGGGGTAGCCAGTGCGCTCACCATGGCTTCGGCGCGCACGTCTGCTCTTGGCCTTGCCGTCTGACCATCGAGCTCTTCCCGCACGCGTGCCTTGATCCGAATCATCCCAGGATCGGCAACGTCACCATGGAAGCAGCCCTGCCAACGGCATCAACGCGCCCGGCGAGACAAAAGGAAGCCGGGCCGAGATAGCGTTCCAGAGCGGCAGCGCTGCCTGCGATTCACCGCCTGAGCATGGCCGAAATGCCATGGCGGATAAATGGAAGATATTGGGCAAAGCGAAGCCCTGCATGTCTTGCAAGCCGTGCCGCCGGGTGCTCGCCTGAGTAGAGAGCGACAAGCGCATTCGTAGCATGATAAAGCGGTGCCGCCGACAGACGCAGCCGGCTTTCGTATCTGCCGAGCATGTCGGGATCAGCAATGTCGCGGCGCTCGCGACATGCCGCCAGGATTCTATCGGCGAGTTGCTTCTGGCCACTGAGGCCGATGTTGAAGCCATGCGCGGTCACCGGGTGCATGCCGAGGGCAGCATCGCCGATCAGTGCCGCACTCGGAGCCCAGAACTTGTGCGCCCAGGTCGTGACCAGCGGATAGGCATGGCGGGTGCTTGCCAAGGTCATCTCTCCGAGGCGTCCTCGACACCGGCTCGTCGATTCCATGAGGAACAAATCGTCGTCGAGAGCAAGCAGTCTGTCGGCCTCGCTTGAGCGCAAAGTGAGAAGCAGCGACGACACGCCTTCCATGAGCGGCAACATCGCTATCGTCTGATGGTGATCGAACCATTCGACCGCGATCTGGTGATGGGCGCGCTCGTGCCTCACCCGGCAAATCAGCATGGAGTTGCCAAGCCGATTGATGTCGGCGCCAATGCCGAGCAGGTCGCGCGTCGCGGACAAACGCGAATCCGCTGCAACGAGCAGCCGAGCGGCCAATTGCCTGCCATCAGAGAGCGTTATGACTGCTTCTTTGTGGCTGGTTGTTGCATTGACGACCGAGCGGCCGCACAGCAGCTGGGCATGATCCTGGAAGTGGACAAGCTTGAACAGGGCGTCGCGGATCCGACAATTTGGGACCAGAATTCCGAGTGGTTCCCCAGATCCGCTGGGAGAATCGAAGCTCAGGGCGAAAGGGCTCGATCCGTTGAGCACGCGCGCGCCTTGTAGCGGTGATTTGTCCGAAGCGGGGATGGCATCCCAGGCGCCGAGCTCGCGAAGGATTCCAACCGATGCGTGGGTCAGCGCGATCTCGCGACCGTCGAAGCCCGGATTCGCCAGGCTTTCGAGCGACTGCCGTTCAACCACTGCCACCTCGAGTCGGCTCTGGGCAAGCGATGCGGCGAAGGAAAGTCCGACCGGCCCGGCTCCGACGACAATAACGTCGAATCTATCGACAGAGCCGGCCATCAGCGTGCCGCCATTGCGTCGGCTATCTGCGACGAAGGGCACTGGAACGCATCGCAATCGATCCACGGTTTGCGGCTCATCTCCCCAAGCGTCTCCACGCGACCTAACCGTCCGTTAGACATCCGTTCTCCGTTCAAAAATGCTCAATGAAACCATGCCGATGAAGAGATAACCCTGATGTGGATCAAGCAGGCTCGATAAACGCGGCAACGGCAGGTTCACGGTCGACTGGTCGATCGCCACGCCATGGTCTGGTCAGGACATCATGGAATAGCCGGCTTCCCGTTCGGTGCGGCCCTTTCCTGGCCGAAAGTTCGGCAACGTATTCTGGCTGATCCGTTCGGACCCGTCGCGCGCCGAAATCGGCATGACGCGAAGCAACCGCGGAAAATATTCGAGCGAGTCGTCGCAGGGCAGGCTGGGTCAACTGCGTGGCTCGTCGCGGTCGATCAGGATCCGCTCGGCGGCGCCATCGAGATCTTCATATTGGCCGCTCCTCAAGGCCCACAGGAACCCCGCCAGCCCAAGCGCTCCGAGGAACAGGGCCACAGGTATGAGGTAGGCGAGCGTCGTCATGAGGATTGTGCCAGTGCGCCAATGTCGGAGCGCCTGTCATGTCGGGCATCTTGCACCGATGCATGTGACACGAAACCTTGCAGGCGTAGCGCATTGCCGATGACCAGGAGGGAGGAGGCGGACATTGCGACCGCAGCGATCAGTGGCGTAACGTGCCCCAGAATGGCGACCGGCACGGCGATGCCATTGTAAACGATCGCGATGGCGATGTTCTGCCGGATCAGCCGTCCGGCCTTCCGCGAAATGTCTAAAGCAAGTGGGACCGCCAGAAGACTTTTACGCAGGAACACGAAATCCGCGGCGTTGCGACCGATATCCGCCGCCGTGGCCGGAGCGATCGAAACGTGTGCGGCGCCCAATGCAGGCGTGTCGTTGAGCCCATCGCCGACCATCAGCACCTTGTGGCCAGTTCGCGTCAATGCTTCGATGTGTTCGACCTTCCCGGAGGGAAGCAACGCGGGAACGAAGCGGTCGACGCCCAGTGCTTCCGCGACTTCGCCGCAGGCAGCTTCTGTGTCGCCCGACAGCATCTCCACCGACACGCCGGCGCCGTTCAGTTGCTCGATGGCCGCCTTGGCATCGGCACGCAGCTCATCCTCGAAATCGAAAGTCGCGACAATGACCCCGTCCTTCGTCAGAACGGTTCCGCCATAGCCTTGTTTGCCTTCGCCGCCGGTCCGGGCTTTCCACTCACCCCATCCGCGGCGACCCAGTCGCCAGGTACTGCCCTCGGCGATGGCTTCGATGCCGAAGCCCGGATGCTCGCTGACGGACGCGAGCTTCGGCTGGCCGGCAAAGGCTGCATGGCCAGCGATTGCCTTCGAAAAGGGATGGCGGGAATGCGCTGCCATCTCGGCCGCCATGGCGAGCATAATCGGATCGATGGACGGCGCATTGATCAGCCTTGGCAGTCCGAGCGTAAGCGTGCCGGTTTTGTCGAACAATGCCGTGTCGATCCCCGCCAGGCGCTCCATGGCGGAGCCGTCCCTGACCATGACGCCGCTTTCGAACAGCCGGCGCGCAGCGACCACCTGTACGATCGGCACGGAGAGACCGAGCGCGCACGGGCATGTGATGATCAAAACGGCGATGGCGATGGTTATCGCCCGGTGCCAGTCGCCGGTCGCCGCCATCCAGCCGAGGAACGTCACAAAGGCGGTGAGGTGGACCACGGGGGCATAGAGCGCGGAGACGCGATCGGCGATCCTGCGGTGGCGGGCGCGGCCGCCCTCTGCCGCTTCCATCAGCCGAACCATTTCGGCCAGGAATGAATCCTTCGCGGCGGCCGTCGCCTCGATGGTCAGCGGACCGGTGAGATTGAGCGTACCGGCCTGGACCTGCGCCCCCGGGCCCACCGTTCTGGGCGTGCTTTCCCCGGAAATCAGGGAACAGTCGAGATCCGACGCCCCGCCAATGATCCTGCCGTCGATGGGCACCCTCTCGCCGGCCGCGATCAAGAGCTCCATTCCTGGTTCGATCTCGCCAACCGGCAAGTAGTCGCGCGAACCATCCTCGCGCAGCACCATGGCGCCGCGCGCCGCCAGCCGAGCCAGTCCGTTCACGGCCGTCCGTGCCCGTTCCCGCATCACGTGATCCAGCGTGCGGCCGATCAGCAGAAAGAACAGCAGCGACACCGACGCGTCGAAATAAGCATGGTCGCCATGGTTGATCGTCTCGTGGAGGCTCATGGCGTAAGCGAGCGATACCCCGACCGCGATCGGCACGTCCATGTTCATGCGGCTGTGGCGCAGCGCATTCCAGGCCGAGCGAAAATAGATGCCGCCGGCGAAAGCGAGCGCAGGAATGGCAATCAAGGCCGAGACCCAATGGAACAGGTCGCGGGTCGCGCCTTGCGCGCCGGACCAGACGGAGACTGATAGCAGCATGATGTTGCCCGCCGCAAAGCCGGCGACCGCGACGGCGCGGATCAGTTCCGAGAGCATCTTGTCCTTCCCGTCAGGCTCGGGATCGAACAGGTGCGCGCCATAGCCCAGCCGTCCAAGTGTGGCGACGAATGGCGGAACCTCCTCGCCGCGCCACCGGACCGAAACACGTTTCGTCGAAAGATTGACACGAGCGCCTTCGACGCGATCCAGCTTGCCGATCGCCGTCTCGATCGTCTGGATGCAGGCGGCACAATGCACAGCCGGCACCGTGAGGTCGGTCTGGCGAAGATTTTCGCCAATCGAGCGGCTCGCTAGTCTGATTTCCTGGCCAGAAGGCAGGACCAGTGTGACCTTTTCCAGGTCCAATGCGATTTCGGCGCCTGGCGCGCAGCAGCTCATTGCAGCGCCCCGTGGGAAATCATGATCCGGCGAACGTCGCGATAGGGTTCCGCAAGGCTCGCATCGGCGTCGATTTCGACGATCCAGAGGCCATCGTTGGGCATGTGGTGCGCGGCGAATATCTGACCGGAAGCAGCCTCAAGAGTGACGGATTTGTCCTCGGCCTCGTAGGCGGGATGACGGAACAGCACCTTGACGCCATGCAAGGCAACCGGCTTGCCGACAGCATCGGTGAGGCTGTAGCGGACCTCACCGCCTGCGATGGTCAGTTTGCCAGTCCAGCCGAGGGCCGCCTGAGCTCGCCCTTGCTCGGCCTTTTCGTTGAATTGCTGGCTCGCCACATAGGTGTTTTCGACGACAAGGCCGGTCCAGCTCGTGTTGGCGAGCGTCGCCATCGTCAGATTGACCGCTATGACCACGCCGAAGAAGCCAAGGATGGTGAACAGCATATGCCTGCCGGTGAATTCGCGGGATTGTCGCGAGGTGTCGGTCATCTGGCGATCTCCGGTGCGTTGAAAGTGGCCGTGTATTCGTCCGACTCGAACGTTGCCTTATTTTCGACCCGGAATTTGAAGCTTTGCGCTGCACCCCGAACCTGATCTGCCGGCTGACGCACGAAAACCTTGAGCATCTTCAGCCGGTCGGGTTCGACCGGGATGGCAAAGGAGCGATCCGCCGGCAGGTCGATGCCGACAACGCTCATTTCGGCTCCATGCAGGCCCTGCATCGTGACAATGATCGTTCTTGGTTCGGGGATCATGTTGAGCAGCTTGACGGTGTAGCCATTGCGGATCGAACGGTCGGACAGCGTCACGAACTGCGGGTTGCGATCGTGCAGGACATTCAATTCGAGCCGTGCGCGGGTCAGCAGCGAATAGAGCAGCGCGAGACCGACCGCCGACCAGGCGCCCATGTAGATGAAGGTGCGCGGGCGAAAGATCTTGCGGATATGGAAACGGGCCACATTGTCGGAGAACAGGCCGTCAGCGTTCCTGACCAGTGACGGGTTGACTGAACCGGAGCCGCCTGGGGTCGCCAGCATCATATTGGCGTTGTAGTCGGCCAGCGTCGCATAGGAAATCAGTCCGCGCTCCCTGCCGAGCTTGTCCATGATACCGTCACAGGTATCGATGCAGAGCGCGCAGGTGATGCATTCAAGCTGCTGGCCATCACGAATGTCGATCCCCATCGGGCACACCGCGACACAGGCATTGCAGTCGACGCAGTCGCCGACGGGCTGCCCGGCGGCAAGGACCCTCTTGGCGTGACGCGAGCGCGGTTCGCCGCGCCAGTCATTATAGGTGACGGTGAGGGAATTCTCGTCGAGCATGGCCGCCTGGATGCGCGGCCATGGGCACATGTAGGTGCAGACCTGCTCGCGCATCAGCCCGCCGAACGTATAGGTCGTCGCCGTCAGCACGGACACGGTGATGTAGGCGACGGGGGCGGCGGTGCCGGTGAAGAGTTCCCCAAGCAGCGTGGGGGCATCGGCGAAATAGAAGATCCAGGCGCCGCCGGTCAGCACCCCTATGACCAGCCAAATGGCGTGTTTCGATGTTCGCACCACGAGTTTGCGCGCAGTCCAGGGACCGGCATCGAGCTTGATGCGCGCGTTGCGGTCGCCCTCGATGGCTCGCTCGACGACCAGAAACAGATCGACCCACACGGTCTGCGGGCACGTATAGCCGCACCAGGCCCGGCCGACGGTGGATGTGATCAGGAAAAGGCCGATACCGGCCATGACCAGCAGGCCGGCGACGTAGTAGAATTCCTGCGGCCATATCTCGATGAAGAAGAAGTAGAAGCGGCGGTTGGCAAGATCGACCAGCACGGCCTGGTCCGTGGCAAATGGCCCGCGATCCCACCGCAGCCAGGGCGTCAGGTTGTAGATCCCCAGCGTGATTGCCATCACCGACCACTTGAAGCGGCGGAAACTGCCAGAGGCCCGGTTCGGGAAGATCTTCTTGCGTGCGGCATAGAGCGGCTGACGGGTCTTGGCCGAGTTGACCGCATCGGCTTCGAGCCGTTCTATTTGCGTGTTATCGAGCACGAAAGCTCCAGTCATCAGCGACGATTTCGCCGGAAGCCCGACCCATCGGTTTCTGGATGATGCCGAGGCCCGGCTCGCGCCGGGCCTCGTCGCTTGGCGGTGGGGGGGAGGACGAGAATAGGCTTGCGCACCTATTCTCCGCCACCAAGCGAATGGACATAGACCGCGAGTTCCTTGGCCTTGATCTCGCCGAGACGGCCGATCCAGGCCGGCATGACGCCGTGCTTCGGCGCGCGGACCTGCGCGGCGATGGCTGTTTCGCCAGACCCGTATAGCCAGATCGCGTCGGTCAGGTCGGGTGCGCCGAGCTCCCTGTTGCCCTTTGCATTCTCACCATGACAGGCCGCACAATTCTCGGCGAAGATATTGGCGCCGGGTTCGATCAGGCTTGTGTCCTGAACAGGATCGGAGAGGCTTGCGACATAGGCGCCGACCTGCTTGATCTGATCCGTCGTGATGATGTCCCCAAAAGCAGGCATTTCCGACAGGCGCGTATCCGGGTCTGATGCGAAGCGGATGCCGTGCGCAATCGTCTGCTGGATCTGTTCGGCGTTGCCACCCCACAGCCAATCGTCGTCGTTTAGGTTGGGAAAACCCTTGGACCCTTGAGCGCCCGAGCCATGGCACTGCACGCAATTGACCTTGAACGCGGCGCCACCCGCGGCGACGGCGAATTCGCGTAGCGTATCGTCGGCAGTAATCTCGGAGACGGTCTTCGCCTGAATGGCAGCGACATATTTACCCTTGGCCACTTCGGCCGCCGCCAGTTCATTCTTGACGTCTTTGCGGCTCGAATACGCCAGCACACCCCTGGTCGCGGAAGTCAGCATCGGCCATGCCGGATAGACGACGGTGTAGCCGATCGCCCAGGCAATGGTGATGTAGAAGGTGATGACCCACCAGCGCGGAAGCGGGTTGTTGAGTTCCTTGATGCCGTCCCACTCATGGCCGGTCGTCGAGATGCCCGAAACCTCATCGATATGCTCGCTGCCCATGATCAGTCGCCCTTGAGAGGAATGTGAGCGGCTCTCTCGGCTTGCCTGCGGCTGCCGGGACGAAGTGCAAAGGCAACGCATCCGAGGAAGAAAAGCGCCATGGCAAGCAGGCCCCAGCTGTCGGCAAACTCCCGCATGAAATTGTAGGTCATCGCCATTCTCCTCAGCGGTAGCCCGCGGCTTCGTCATAGGTCCTGAAATCGACCAGCGTGCCGAGCATCTGGAGATAGGCGACCAGCGCATCCATTTCGGTGACCTGCTGCGGATCGCCGTCGAAGTCCCCAACCTTGGCTTTCGGATAGCGTCTCTCCAGGCCCGATGTGTCGGCATTCGCATCGGCCTGCGCCATGAGATCGGCATTGGCATGAGCGATCATGTCGTCTGAATAGGGCACACCGACACGGCGGTTGGCGATCAGATGCGTCGAGAAATCCTTCACCTCGATTGGCATGTCCTTCAGGAACGCGTAGCTCGGCATGATCGATTCCGGCACCACGGAGCGTGGTTCGGTGAGATGCTGGACATGCCATGCGTTGGAGTAGCGGTCGCCGACCCGGGCGAGATCCGGCCCCGTGCGCTTCGAGCCCCACTGGAACGGGTGGTCGTACATCGACTCGGCCGCCAGGCTATAGTGGCCGTAGCGCTCGACTTCGTCGCGGAATGGCCTGATCATCTGGCTGTGGCAGAGGTAGCAGCCCTCGCGCACATAGATGTTGCGCCCGGCGAGCTCGAGCGGCGAATAGGGCCGCATGCCTTCGACCTTCTCGATGGTGTTGTCGAGATAGAAGAGCGGTGCGATCTCGACGATGCCGCCGACCGTTACGACCAGCAGGGACCCGAGGAGAAGAAGTGTGGCGTTCTTCTCGATGACCGCGTGTCTGTCCATCAGGCCCATTTTCTGGCTCCTGATCGCACAGGCTGGAGGGCGGGGATGGAGCGCGGCATCGGATCCTCCTCGCGCTGGTAGCCGAGGATGGTCATGGCGATGTTCCAGGCCATGATGAGGGCGCCCGACAGATACATCGCGCCGCCGATGGCACGCATGATGTAGTAGGGATGCATGGCGGCGACGGTTTCGGCGAAGGAGTAGACCAGGAAGCCCTGCTCGTTGTATTCGCGCCACATCAGGCCCTGCATGACGCCGGAGACCCACATCACCGCGGCGTAAACGACGATCCCAAGCGTCGCCAGCCAGAAGTGCCAGTTGACGAGCCGCAGCGAATAAAGCCGGTCGCGGTTCCATAACTTCGGGACCATGAAATAAATCGCGCCGAACGAGATCATGCCAACCCATCCGAGCGCGCCCGAATGGACGTGACCGATGGTCCAGTCGGTGTAGTGCGAGAGCGAGTTGACGGCCTTGATTGACATCATCGGGCCTTCGAAGGTGGACATCCCGTAGAAGGCGATGGCCATCACCATCATACGGATGATCGGGTCGGTGCGCAGCTTGTCCCAGGCGCCCGAGAGCGTCATCAGGCCGTTTATCATGCCGCCCCACGAGGGCATCCAGAGCATGATCGAGAACACCATGCCGAGCGTCTGGGCCCAGTCCGGCAGGGCGGTGTAGTGGAGGTGGTGCGGACCGGCCCAGATGTAGAGAAAGATCAAAGCCCAGAAGTGGATGATCGACAGCCGGTAGGAATAGACCGGTCGGTTGGCCTGCTTGGGCACGAAATAATACATCATCCCGAGGAAGCCGGCGGTGAGGAAGAAGCCGACGGCATTGTGGCCGTACCACCATTGCGTCAGGGCGTCCTGTACGCCGGAGAAGGCTGAATAGCTCTTGGAGCCCAGGAAGGAGACCGGCATCGACAGGTTGTTGATCACATGCAGCATCGCAATGGTCACGATGAAGGCAAGGTAGAACCAGTTGGCGACATAGATGTGCGGTTCCTTGCGCTTTAGAATCGTGCCGAGGAACAGGATGAGATAGGCGACCCAGACAATGGTCAGCCACAGGTCCACATACCATTCGGGCTCGGCGTATTCGCGGCTCTCGGTGATACCGAGCAGGTAGCCGGTTGCCGCCATGACGATGAACAACTGATAGCCCCAGAACACGAACCAGGCGAGATCGCCGCCGAACAGACGCGCGCGGCAGGTGCGCTGCACCACATAGAGAGACGTGCAGATCAGCGCGTTGCCGCCGAAGGCAAAAACCACGCCGGAAGTATGCAAAGGCCGCAGTCGGCCGAAATTGAACCAGGGCTGGATGTTGAGATCCGGGTAGGCGAGCTGCAGCGCAATGACGACGCCGACCAGCATGCCGACGACGCCCCAGAATACGGTGGCGATGGCACCGTAGCGGATCGGCCCATCCATGTAAGCGGCGGGGTCGATCGGAACTGCCGGCTTGAACTCCGTGTTGCGCAACAGAATCGCAGTGAAGCCAGCCACGGCGAAGAACAAAACCCACATATGCCGGCGAAAAGGTTCATCTACGCCGAAGCCGGCAGCCACCAGGGCCGCAAACGCAAACAGGCTTAGAAGGACGATCTCTGTGCCGAATTTCATCGCAAGCCCCGATTTCCAATTCCGGCGGGCGCCAAACCGCAGTGCCTTATTGCGCAGCCGTGGCCTGCTCGCCCTGATCCATGTCAGAGCCGCACGATTTTGCTTCGAGCAGCATCGAGTTCGGTGCGATCAGAGTGTGGCGATCGAATGTGGAAGCGCAGCACCGGCCGCCACGCTTATGGACAGGCCCGGCGTCCCCGGTCTGGCCGGGTATGGAGGCGATCGCGGGCGTGTGGGGAAGCGCGCCTTCTGTGACGCTGGAAAGTAGGCCGATGCCTTGCCGAACGTCGATCGTTTCAATGCCTTGGGACAGCCAGCGCCAGCGTTACGCTGCCTTCGTGACATTCATGGTTCGGGGAGACGGCGATTTTCCCCTGCGTATGAGCGTATTGACTTCGGCCGAGTGCAATCCTGCCTGGAACAGCCGGTTGCACGTCGAGCACCTCGAGGATGGATGCTTCGCCGACGAGTTGGCCGAAACACACCTGGCTCAGGCGATCGGATGGAGAGCGGGCTGTCGCTATGCGGCTTCTTCTAAGCCCAACGCGAGCATGCCCTGCCCCGAACGAAATAAGTGACGTAGGCCATGCAGCTTCGGTGTCATTCAAACGGCGGTTGCGCCTCGGCCGCCGCAGCGCCGTTCCAGCCGGCTCATGCTGTCCACGGTGACACGACGGTTGTTCTCGATCCGAATCACGCCGTCCATTCTCAGGCTGGTCAGCTGACGGCTCACGGTCTCGTTTGTAATTCCAAGGAAATCAGAGATGTCGGCACGCGTCATCGGCAGCTCGAAGCACGCCGACCTAGCCGCCGGGTCAACACTGGAATCGATGTTCCGGGCGATCATGAGGAGAAAGCTCGCCACCTTCTCCGGTGCGGTCTTGCGCCCCAGAGTCACCATCCATTCGCGTGCCTCGTCGAGTTCGTTCAGCGCCTGCTTGAACAGGCGATGCACAAATTCCGGTGATTCCTTCATCAACCGTTCGATGGCCGCTCTCGGAAACGAGCATAGCGAGACAGCTGTTGCCGCTTCCGCATTGATCGCGCTTTTCATCTTGAAGGGCCGTCCCAGAAAATCCGGCGCGAACTGGAGACCGACGATCTGCTGGCGGCCGTCCGAAAGGCTCTTCGTCAGCTTCACCACGCCTGAAAGCACGTTTGAATAACAGTCGACCGCCTCGGCGTCGCCGATCAGTTCGACCCCCGGCTCGATATTGTGCCGCGACGACGTCTTGGCGAGCTGAGCCAAATGGTCTGGTTCGAGCGCACCACAGACACCGCGGTGCCGTGCCTCGCAAGACAGGCAAAGAACGGGAATGCCGGAACTGTGAGTGTCCTGCCGTAATGTCATTCGATCGCTCTACCGGTCCAGTGCGGGCAGGATAGCAATCGACGGTAGAAAAATCCTTGCGGCAGTTTGTCCGTGCTGAACGCTGATCGAAATCAGGGCTTAGGCTCATCCAAGCATCCACAGTTCCGGCGACGCAAACACGGTGGACCACGACATGCGACTGGAGCTAGCTGCCAGACTTGGCGAGAACGTCCCGCGCTATACCAGTTATCCGACAGCGCCGCATTTTCATACAGGCATTGATGCTGCAATTTGTCGTGGCTGGCTGCAGGCGCTCAACGATGGCGATGAGATCTCGCTCTATCTGCACATCCCGTATTGCGACAAGCTTTGCTGGTTCTGCGCTTGCCACACCAAGCAGACACGCCACTACGAACCAGTGACCACATATCTGCGCTCACTGCATGCCGAGATCGCAACCGTCTCCAGTCTCGTCGCAGGCAAGGGCCGCGTGCGTGCCGTCCATTTCGGCGGCGGTTCGCCAACGATGCTCAAACCGGAGGATCTGGTGGCGCTGGGAACCGCCCTGCGCAACAGTTTCACCTTTCTTCCCGGCGCCAAGATCGGCGTCGAAATCGAACCCAATGATATGGACGATGCCCGCCTCGACGCACTCGCCGAAATCGGCATGACCCGTGCGAGCCTCGGCGTCCAGGATTTTGACCCGAAGGTGCAAAAGGCAATTAACCGCGAGCAGAGCTTTTTGCAGACGAAAGCGGTAGTCGACGGCGTTCGTTCGCGCGGCGTCGAATCGGTCAATCTGGACTTGCTCTACGGCTTGCCGCACCAGACCAGGGAGAGTGTCTCCTCCACCGTCGCGCAGGCATTAACCCTGGAACCAGATCGGATAGCGCTTTTTGGCTACGCCCATGTACCGTGGTTCAAGAGACATCAGACGATGATCGACGAGGCATGGCTGCCGGGTCCGGCAGAGCGGTTTGCTCAATCGCAACTTGCGGCGCGGGCGATCGTGGACCAGGGATACGAAGCAATCGGGCTCGACCATTTCGCCAAACCGGGCGATGCCCTCGCGCTTGCCGCCCGCGCCGGAACACTGCACCGGAACTTTCAGGGCTATACCGAGGATCGCTGCGAGACCTTGATCGCCCTTGGCCCGTCATCCATCAGCCAGTTTCGCCAGGGCTATGCACAGAACATGCCTTCGACCGCCGAGTATGGGCGCATGGTCGAGAACGGTGGGCTGGCTGCGGTCCGTGGCATTGCGCTTTCCGACGACGACCGTGTTCGCGGCTGGATCATCGAGCGATTGATGTGTGACTTCGCCTTCTCGGCGATTGAGCTGGTGGAGCGCTTTGGCGAAGCCGGCCAAAGACTTCTCCTCAAGGCGAGTTCCACGGCCCTCCAAGATCCTGCGCGGTTGCTTGAACTTGATGGTGACCGCTTCGTCGTGCCTGCGGAAAGCCGGCCCTTTGTCAGGAGCATCGCGGCAAAGTTCGACAAATATTTCGAAAGTGGAACGGCCAGGCACTCAGCGGCAGTCTGAGCACCGCAGAGGAACGGTCATGGTTCTCAGTCGATCGTGAACCGATTGCGCTACATTTTTCACTGTTGATCGGCGACCGTCGTGTCGAGACAGGATTCGGAGCGGACCAGACGCGTCTTGGTATAGCGACGATATCGTCCGGTCGTGCCTTCCGGCGCCGTATTCCATTTCGCAGTCCCTGAAGCGCCACGTCGAGTCCGGCCTCTTTTCTGTATCGGAAGCAGTCGACAATCGTCCTGGCCAGATCATGGTTGTCGGCCGACAGCTCCCTTCGGCCTTGCAACAAGAATCCGCAAGGACCGTGCCAGCTGCAGCAGGCGCCGCCGCATCGCACCACCACACTATCCACCCGTGGCTCGCGCTAACCTTTGATTGGTTCGCGCCAGGCCGACGCCCGTCGAAACCGAGCCTCGGCAACATTCCGAGTCGTAAGCGGCTGGCCACGCTCTTGGTGCCGGTGGCAGAAAGTCCGCAAGCACCCCGGCAGCGCCGTCAAGCGTGGGACAACCCGTCCACCCGAATATCCGCCGGCGCAGTTTCAGTGAAAAGCGGGCCTAGGCTAGACGGCTCTCTTGTTACCCCAGAGCATAACGTGCAGCTGCGGCAGCACACGGGCTTCGAACCACCTGTCGCGGGTCACGGCATCAACCAGCCACTCCATGCGCTTCAATATTCCGTCAAGGTCGACAGGAGCGTCTTCATTTGCGGGGCGTGGCGGCGTGTGATTGCCGGGTTGCAGATAGATCGGAAGTCGCGGAAATCTCGCAGCGGCGTCTTTCGCGTAGGCGTAGTCCCTTTCGTCGAAAACAATGAGCTTGAGCACGACTTGCGGCCTGCCTTGTGCCGCCTGGAGGCACGCCTCGAAAGCGGCCCAATCGGTCGTCATTTGGCTTGACGGCGGCTTTGGGCTGAGGACTAGCACGTCAAGGTCGGCAAACCAGTCCCTGGCCACCGAACCTTGGGTTTCCAGCGCAAAACGGTAACCTTCACCATGGCCTCGCTCGATGAGCGCGCCGAGCGGCTGGATGGCCGGATTGCCGCCTGACAGCGATACCATCAGCGGGCGGCCACCGGAAAGCGCAAGCACGTTTTGCCACACCGCGGCAATGGACATCATCTCCCATTCATGGCGGAATTGATTGTCCACCGCATGCAGGCTGTCGCACCAGGAACAGCGATAGTCACACCCGCCGGTTCTGACGAAGACCGTCGGCAAACCGATGAGCACGCCCTCGCCCTGGATCGTCGGCCCGAAAATCTCACTCACGCGGATTGCGGGATGCGTATCGGTCATGGCCGGTATTCCGCCCAGGTTTTCGGCGTTTCGCTCACCCGCACGGCCGAGGTTTCGGGCAGGCGTGCCTTGCACCATTCATAAAAATGTCTGGCCAGATATTCCGCCGTGACTTGCTCATGTCCCAGCACGTCGTTGAGATGTCGGTGGTCGAAGCTCTCGTCGATGTACCGTTTGAATGGCGCCAAATCGTGATAGTCGCGCACGAAGCCGTTCTCGTTCAGTCCATTCGCTGAAAGCTCCACTTCAACGATGTAGTTATGCCCGTGCAGGCGCGCGCATTGGTGATCGGGTGGCAACGAGGTGAGCTGATGCGAGGCTGAGAAGTGGAATTCCTTGGTGATGCGGAACATTACGCGGTCCTCCTTCGCAGCGCATCGAGCCAGAAGTCGGAGTCCTCGTAGTCGGTGGGGTCCGGCTGCCCAGAGAGATGAAACGCCTCGCGCCGCTCGACACAGGTCCCGCACCTCCCGCAGTGACGCTCGGCGCCCTTGTAGCAGGACCAGGTCTGCGCAAATGGCGTGCCGTATGCTGCTCCATTCCTAACAATGTCCGCCTTCGTGAGATTCACATAGGGTGCATAAATGCGAATCTTCGCGTAGCCGTCGAGCGCGTGGTCCTGCATCATCTGGAAAGCGTCGATGAAGGCCGGACGGCAGTCGGGATAAATGAAATGATCCCCACCATGCACGGCCGTCGCCACCGCGTCAGCGTCGTGCGCTGCGGCGAAGCCGAAGGCAATGGCCAACATGATGGCGTTCCGGTTCGGCACCACCGTGACCTTCATCGTGTCTTCGGCGTAGTGCCCGTCGGGCACGTCCACATTATCGGTCAGCGCGGAGCCGGAAACGCCGCCGCCGATCTCGTGGATGTCGATGATGCGGTGCGGGACGCTCAGTCGCTCCGCACAAAGGGCGGCGAAGCCCAATTCCTTCCTATGCCGTTGGCCGTAATCGAAAGATAAGAGGCCGGCGAGTTCGTGCTCCGCTGCCACCTTGTGAGCAAGGGTGACGGAGTCCAATCCGCCGGAGCAGACGACGAGAGTCTTCATTGTTGGGTCCTTGTTTTAACCGGGTAGGCTGCGACCGGAGATTTCTCTGCGCTCCCAGTACTTCAGGAAATCCATTTTGTGAAGTGAACGGGGGACGAGTTTCATGCGCTGACGTGCCGCTGTGTGCAAGGCGCCCTCGCGGTGAGCCTGCAAGGAACACGGACTAGCGAAACGTCACGCTTCAGCGGAATGCTCAAAGGCGAGCGCACCGGAATATGCTCTGCAGGAGGTCCGGACCTTCGTAAACAAAGTTCTCGACGATCAAGCGCCCGGCGGTCCCGAGTTTCGAGGGACGCCACCGCGAGGGTTTCAGGTACAAGACGGCCCGAGGATGGGCTTGCCGCAAGAGAACGGACTTACCAGTGGGATGTTCAGCGACGCCGATGCAGATGTCTGGAATGATCACGACATCAATTGTCGCGGCAACTTTGGCTGGCCTGCTCCTCGGGTTCCGTAGATCCAGCGCATTCCGCTTCAGGATCGGTTCGAACCGGAGCACGCCCTCGGTCAATGGACTGACCGGCAAACCCTGAATGATCGGTCGTGAGCCGACATCTGTGAACAAGCGGTGTGGTCGATTGCTATCACCCATGTGTTGCGCGCAGGTACCTTATGGCAGTGGATGAACTGGATTTGATGGTTTTACGGCTGGCGGTCGAAAGCGTCCGCTCGCTCTCCTTAAGCTTCGCTGAAAAGGCCGCCGAGGTAGCCACCAGGAGCCGCGGCATCCTGCTTTTCGACGTGCGGGTCGACGGTGACGCGGAGGTCCAGCGGGTCGCAGCCATCCGATATCAGGGCGACCAGATCGGCGTGCTGGCGTTGGACAGACAGGGTCTTGTTACCCACCAGTGCATCGTCAACGGTACGTTCTCACATTTCACTACGCCCTTGGAGAACTGGCACAGCATGCCCCTGTCGATGCAGGCCAAGATCGATGCCAACGGCCATGCCAGTCTCTTCCTAGGGGCCTTGCGAAATGCCGGACATTTGCTGGGCAGCTAGCATTTGGCTAGAATGCATCTGTGAATTTTTGCATGCGCATCGCTGCCGCTGCGGTCGCGGCAAAGCGATCGCCGCGATGATGGCGATCAACGCGCGGGCGTTGCATCGATGCGCGATCGTTTAGACAGAGGTCTCCGCCTGGCATCGAGCAACATGCACGGAGGTACGCAAAGCGCAAATGCATCAAGTATTTGAAGGGACGAGCCCCTCGCGCAAATGGAGCTTGCGCTGCCGTTGACGTCCCATCGTGCCGCCGAACTCGGGGGCGTGACGATCGACCACGATGGCCTATTTTTTTGCAAAGCCGAATGTCCCGGTTCCGAAGCCAAGGAAAAAACTCCGACCACAGCGAAGAATAGTAACAACACGGGCGACGCAAGCCGCCTTGCCCTCTAGCAGGGGAGGTGCTTGCGGTGCTCTCACCGACACGAGATCGCAAATGGCACATGGGTGAGCACCAGAACTGGCGACACCCATGGTGATCGGCTTGACTCGCTGGAGGAAGCACAAGGCCTCAGCGGGCAGAGGCGCAAGCGACGGTCGGACACTGGCTGGCTGCTCGGGATCTGATCGAGGCGTAGTCGGACAAGGAAGCGTAGTGCCCTACCTCGATGTTCCTAGAAGCGCGCCGGCAGCCTGGCGGGGGGGCTTGGGGTTAGACTGCCGGCGCACGCCACTCATGAAGAGCGGCCCCTTTTTGCTGTTCCGACACCCATAGTCAACCCGGCAGCGTCTGGATGCCCGCTGTGCTCTTTTCAGAGCGGCGCGCGATGCCGGCCATGTCGGCCGATCCTGCCTAGTCTAGGATGGGGGGCCACTCTCGTCGGCCGAGTTGATGCTCCAGCCAGTATCGCCTTGCCGACCAGCATGAGTTCGCTGTTAGCAATCCATCGTCGCGAGCCGATGCTATCGTGCACGTGTCGCAGCACTCCGGGCGGCTATATCGCCTAAGACAGCATGACGAAGCGTTCCAACTTCCTGTTCGGCGAGCCCGTGTGCAGTTCCATCGGACAGTGGACGAGAATTCTCTTGGCGGTACTGCGCCAGAAGGCATTCGCGTCCAACGGAATCAAGCGACGACTATCAGCCGCAAACTTCACATCACAAGAGCGGTCTTCCACCCATTGCAGATTATCCGACTGATCAGGCGGCGTCCGATATGTCCGCCTCTGCCTCAAGAATTCCCACAGGTATGGACAGCGATCTTGCTATCCGATCCCGATAGCCCTTGTTGTACCTCACACCCCGCTCGATGTTTTGGATTTCCTCAGCGGCAAGCCCGCACGCCACCGCGAGGTCCTCGATTGAATACCCAAGGTGCTCACGATAAGCGCGGATGATGTGGGTCCCCTGCGACATAGCCGTCAAGACTGGCTCGGGAATGCGCGAATCCTTCATAAACATCTCCAAGAAGATGGGAGCGCCTGACAAATCGGGAGATTTCCTCCCCGACCCTGGCGCACACCCAGCAAATCAAAAAAATGGACGTCCATTCGGCCGGACCGGCCTCATCCATGGAATGGGCCACTTGAAATTGGCAGCCGGGTCGGAATATGGCGGCTCACCTGCTTCTGATCAAGTTCTAAGAACCTGCCCACCCTGAGATGGCCTGATCGGCTGTAGCGCATTCGACCTGCGATCCTACACGACTCACTCTCGCCGATGGCTTTCTTGAACAGCAACTCGAACTCCCCCTGACGCCTCCAGTGGCTATTCGCGGCACCGTCCACCCAGCCTCGCGGACGCTGATACCTTCGACCAATTTCCACCGCCGATGCAGCGAAAGACGCGCTTGTGCTTGAATCACACATCGATCACCGCTGTTAACGAAATTTTTTAAGCCGCCGATGCTTGTTCGGAGACCGAAAGGATGGGGCGCCCGAGGAAACAGCCGAAAGGGCCGCGCGCTTTTGTGCTGACGTCGGCTTGAGCAAGCTCGATCCGGCTGCCCTGTGCAATCGCCCGACCGGCCGAAAAAAGGATGGCGATTGTCATGATGCGGCGACGGCGAGTTTCCCGAAATTGCAGCAAACAATGGTCATCTGGTTCATCCGGGCTTCGGATCCAGACAGGGGGTAGCGCTTTCGATGGACGAGCATCGCCTACAAAGGTTCGCAATCATTCGACCGTGACCGATTTTGCGAGATTGCGCGGCTGGTCTACATCTGTGCCCATGAAGAGCGCCGTGTGGTAGGCAAGAAGCTGTATCGGCAGCGAGAAGATCATCGGCGCGATAATCTCGTCGACAGCGGGCAGCACGAGCGTGTGCATAGTGTCGAGTGTCGATGCGGCTGCCCCTTTTTCATCGGTGATGAGGATAATCCGCCCTCCACGGGCAGCCACTTCCTGCATGTTGGAGACGGTCTTGTCGAAAAAGCGATCATGGGGCGCGATGACGATCACTGGCATGTTGTCGTCTATCAATGCGATCGGACCGTGCTTCAATTCACCCGCCGCATAGCCCTCGGCATGGATGTAGGAAATCTCCTTGAGCTTCAGCGCACCTTCCATCGCTAGCGGGAAACTGGTGCCACGGCCGAGATACAGGACGTCACGACACTTTGACAGTTCGCGCGACAGGAACTCGATCTCCGGCTGGATGCTGTTGAGTACCTGGCCCATGACGCGCGGCACTTCGGCGAGGCTCCTGACGAGCGCCTGCAGCTCGTCTTCGGTTACGGTCCCGCGGGCTCTGGCGGCGCCGATGGCGAGTGCGGCTAGAACGGCAAGCTGGCAGGTAAACGCCTTGGTGGAGGCGACGCCGATTTCCGGTCCGGCAAGGATCGGGAAGACCGCATCGGCCTCCCGAGCGATGGTCGATTCGCAGGCATTGACGATAGCGCCAATTTTCAGCCCACGCTCCTTGCAGTACCTCAACGATGCGAGCGTATCGGCGGTTTCGCCGGACTGCGAAATGAAAAGAGCCGCCGACTGCGGCGACAACGGGATCTCGCGGTAACGGAATTCGGACGCAACGTCGATTTCAACCGTCAGGCGCGCGTAGCGCTCGAACCAGTATTTTCCGATCAGTCCGGCGAGATAGGCGGTCCCGCAGGCCGAGATCGCCAAGCTCGGGATCCTGGCGAAATCGATGCCAGAAACCATGTCGGCGCGATTCTCTATGATGTTGCTATAGTGACGGAGAGCATGGGCGATGACTTCGGGCTGCTCGCAGATTTCCTTCTCCATGAAGTGGCGATGATTGCCCTTGCTGGCCAGATCGGCCGCGGCCGTGGAGGTATGGCGCGGACGCTCGACGGGGTGGCCGTCGAAATCGAAGATATGGGCGCCCGAATTGCCGACAACGGCCCAGTCGCCCTCGATGAGATAGGTAATTTCATTGGTGAAGGGAGCGAGCGCGATCGCGTCGGAGCCCAGGAACATCTCGCCGTCGCCGTGACCGATCGCCAGCGGTGGTCCGTTGCGCGCCGCCATGATGGTCGACGGATCATCTTCGAAGAGGACGGCAATCGCGTAGGCGCCCCTGAGGCGTTTCAGCATGGCACGCATCGCCTCTTGCCGCCTCATGCCCTCCCGGCGGTGTCTTGCCAAGAGATGCGCGACGACCTCGGTGTCGGTGTCGGTCTGGAACTCGGCGCCAGCCGCCGCCAATTCGTCCTTCAGCTCGGTGAAATTCTCGATGATCCCGTTATGGACGACGGCGACACCGTCGGTAAAGTGCGGGTGCGCATTGCGTTCCGTCGAGGCCCCATGGGTTGCCCAACGCGTATGGCCGATGCCGATGTTGCCGCTCAGCGGCTCTTCCTTCAGTCTCCTCTCTAGATTGACGAGCTTGCCCTCGGCGCGCCGGCGGTGCAAGGCACCTTCGGTGATCGTCGCAACGCCGGCGGAATCATAGCCGCGATATTCCAAACGCTTCAATGCGTCGACCAACCGATCCGACACCGGCTGTTGCCCAACGATGCCAACAATCCCGCACATGTTCGTCTTCCCATTGTTGCCGGCAGCTTCAGCCCACGCGAGACGGATACCCATCCGGCCGCTTTCATTGGGGATCTTGTAGTAGTATTCGGTAATATTGGTACAATTGATTGTAGGGATAACTATCATCCAGCCCATGGATGAGCCCCTGATCTAAACTTCTCGTTGCGCCTGACGCCTTCATGACCGAACGCAAGCCCACACCCCGCGGCACGAAGGAACAATCGGCCATGCGCGACCATCCCGGCTACGCACCTGACACGAAGCGCCGCCGCTCGTGATCACGCGGTGATCGGCATGATCACAAGCACTGTAGTTAGGCAGCATCAGCGACGCATGATCGGCATCATCATCATCGGCAGCGTCGGCGCCGTCGGCATGATTCACGTGTTCGTCACGTTGATCATAATCATCGTCGCCGCCGATCCAGTTTCTGATTGCCTGTCGCTGTTGACGCGGCTTTCGCCGGTAGAGCTTAGCCCGCGATGGCCTATCAATACGCTGTTAGTCGGCATGGCCGAAACCGAGAGTCAGGCGGCGCACGCCACAGAGCACGTTCAGCGACCGTTTCACTCAGCGCCGGCTTTCTTGGGGTTCGTAACGGTCAACAGGATTCTCGGGGCATGAATGCACTATCACGAAAGCGTTGGTTCTCAGTGCTTCGTCCGTCTTACTCAAACCCGATTCCCGCAGCGGAAGACCTAGCCGCCTTGATGCACGGCGATAAGCTTTTGACGGCCTGAAGCGACGTTGTGGTCGCCGTTGCGGTGCTTTTCCACGCGCCTCGTCAGGCGCCGGGATTGCTCCGTCGTGATGGCAGGCGGGGGTTTGCAGGTTGCGGTCGACGGGTTCGTTTCGGGGCGTCTGCCCCCATCGTTATGTCGCGAGTTGGGGGATGCGATCGAGGAGGATGCGCAGGATGCGCTGGTCGGGGCACGATGTCGGCAGGTGCAGGCGGATTTGCGATTTCATCTCGACCACCCGCGCAGCGATTTTGATGAGGCGCAATCGCAGCGTGTCGAATTGGGCGACGGCAAAGCTGGAACGCTTCGGCATCGCGGCGCGCAGGCTCCACATCATCCAGTAGGCGCCGGCATGCAGAAGCCGGAACTGGTTGGCTGTGGCTCTGGTGCAGGATGTGCGGTCGGCGGCGAGATGCGTCTTCCACGATTTGATGTGGTTCTCGGCCGCTCCGCGCCGGCAGTAAAGGTCCGCGTAGAGCGCCTTGGCCTTGCCACCGGCCAGATTGGTGACGATGAAGCGGGTGTCAGTACCTTGGGCACTGACCTCGACGCGGGCGATGATGCGCTCGACGCGGCTCCAGCTGGCGGCGCCGTCAAAGAACTCCTTGAACCTGCGGACCTTGCCTGTCTTGGCCGACGCTTCGAAGCGCGCCGTCGTGCTGGCCTCCAGATCCGCGACATGCTTGCGCAGGGTCGTGGTGGGCGCGAGGCCAAAGATGAAGTCGACGTCGTTGGCGCGGCACCAGTCGATGACCTGCGGGTTGCAATAATGGCTATCGCCGCGGAGCAGGATTCGAATGTTCGGCCAGTTGATCCGGATCGCCCGCACCAGACGGCGCAGGTGGGGGCGGATCTCAGCCCCACTCGGCCGCTTGGCCGGTCGCAGGATCGCGCTGACGAACCGTCCCGCACCATCGAACACGACGATCGGCTGGAAGCCGTACTCGTCATGGTGGGCATTGAACAGGCGAAGCTGTTGGCCTCCGTGCACAGCGTCGAAGGTATCGTCAATGTCGAGTACGATCCGCTTCGGCACCTGCCGGAACGAGGCGCAATAGAGATCGACCATCGCCCGTCCCATCGCGACCAGCTCCCGCACGCCGGGTAGGTTCTCCAGCCGGCACAGCGTCGATTGCGACGCCAGATCCCGACCCGACGGCAGCGCATCCTGGGCCATCTTGAAGACCGGATCGCGGCGCAGCCGGTTGGCGTCGAAAGCCGATCATGTCCGCCAGGCTGTAGACGACCTGGTCCGGGCAGCGCGGATCGTCGATGCAACGCGCCAGACGCTCGGCCACCCGCAACCGCTTTTCCACCTCGGCCAAGGCCAGAACGCCGCTGTTGGACGACAGCATGCCGCCGTCGAAACGGGCGACGACGGACTTGCCGCCGACTGATGACAAACCGCTCAGCGGCAGCGCAAGATCGTTCATGGTAGGTGTGGTCTCCGGCATGGTTCGGATCGGCTTAAGCAACCAAATCCTACGTCATTTCAACGGCTTGCGCCACATCCACCAACCCCCATGAATTTGGTTAGGTTGATGCGGCGTGCCGCCGCCGTGAGGCCGCGCTCGCTCAGCAGCGCGTCGAGAACGACGAGAAGATTCAGATCGAGCCCTTGAAACGCATGTCTTAGCTATCCATAGCGTGGATGCATTTGATTGGAACAAACGATTTTACCAATTTTCCGGAATGTCGCATGGACTTGGCAGGACCTAACGTGCGCCGATCACTGCCTCTATCGCGTGGCGAGTCCCTTGAGAAGAGCCCGAAAGAGGAAATCTGTCGCGTGCGGTGGAGATTGTACTGGGAATGAGAGGCAGCGCTCCGATCATGTCGAACTCTCCGACGAATGGTGGACCGGTACAATAGTTGATCGCAATGGTCCGGAGCTATGAAACATCTCGATTACATATGAGGTGCCGAGTGAATACGCTGACAGCACCCACCGTCGCAGCGTTTAGCTGACGTTTGACGACGGTTCCTATCCATTTACACGCAGATTCTTGATGTGCTGGCGCAAAAGCGGGAGGCCGGCGACTTTTCTTCCTCATCGGGCTGACGCCGCAGAAGCCGGAACTCGTCCGGTTGCTATGGGCATTGGGCTTGGTCGGTCGCACAGGCTCTATGAGGGGCAATTTTGGCAACGCGACGCGACTCGGGTCTTGAACGACGCCGAAAACGCAAGCTGGAAAGGAACAAGATGGCAGATCAACTCGCCAACGAAATAATCGCCATGATCAAGAAGCGCGCCGCGTCGGAGGGCGGCATAGCGCCTGCCACGGGCGGCGAGATAACGGCTGCCACGGGACTGACTTCGCTCGGTATCGATTCACTGGGATTGGCGGACGTTCTCTGGGACCTGGAGCAGGCCTACGGCATCGAGATCGAGATGAATACGGCCGAGGCATGGTCGGATCTCCAGAATGTTGGGGACATGGTGGAAGCCGTGCGCAGCTTGCTCGCTAAGGGGGTGTGAATGGACAGGCGCGTCGTGATTACTGGGATTGGCGGGATTTGCGGGCTTGGGACCAACGCCGCCGCCATTTGGAGAGAGATGCGAGAAGGCCGCTCCGCCATCGGCCCAATCGTCAACTCCGAGCTCCATGAATTGAGGGTCAGGATCGGTGCCGAGATCAAGGCGCTGCCGGAGCATGACATCGACGGCAAGCAACTCATCTCCATGGACCGCTTCAGCCTGCTCGCTGTGCTTGCGGCGCGCGAAGCCATGCGTCAGGCCGGACTTTCCTCCAAAGAGGGAAATAGCTATCGCTTCGGTGCGACGGTGGGCGTTGGCGGCTGCGGGTGGGATGCGATCGAGCAAACCTACCGCGCCATCCTTCTGGGCGGTAAGCGTGCCGCTCTCTTGACTGTACCCAAGGCGATGCCGGGTGCCGCTGCCGGCCAGGTCAGCATGAGTCTCGGCCTGCGCGGGCCGGTCTTCGGCGTCACGTCCGCCTGTTCCTCGGCAAACCATGCGATTGCCTGCGCGGTGGACCAGATCAGGCTCGGCCGGGCCGACGTGATGCTTGCCGGCGGCAGCGAAGCGCCGCTCATATGGGGTGTGCTGAAGGCATGGGAAGCGATCCGCGTGCTTTCGCCCGATACTTGCCGGCCATTCTCGGCCGATCGCCAGGGCCTGTCGCTTGGTGAAGGCGCCGGCATGGCGGTGCTGGAAAGCTACGAGCATGCCCTGGCTCGGGGCGCCACCATCCTTGCCGAAATTGCCGGTGCCGGCCTTTCCGCCGACGCGTCCGACATCGTCGCGCCGACTGTCGAGGGGCCGGAGGCAGCAATGCGGGCCTGCCTTGCCGATGCCAGGCTGGACGCCGAGGATGTCGACTATCTCAACGCGCACGGCACCGGCACCAAGGCCAACGACCAGCTCGAGACGGCGGCGATCAAGCGCGTCTTCGGTCAGCACGCCTTCTCAATGTCCATTTCTTCTACCAAGTCCATGCACGCGCATTGCCTCGGCGCGTCCGGCGCGCTCGAGTTGATCGCCTGCGTGATGGCTATCCGCGAGAGCGTCGTGCCGCCGACTGCCAATTATCGTGAGCTGGACCCCGATTGCGATCTCGACGTCACGCCCAATGTGGCACGCGAGCGCAAGGTGCGCGTGGCACTGAGCAACTCCTTCGCCTTTGGCGGCACGAACGCGGTTCTGGCGTTCAGGCAGGTGTAGAAGCCATGAGAGATGCCTCCGGCAACATTATCTCTCGCATCCAGATGCTTGCCGGATAATGAAGGGCGGGTCATTGACCGCCTCGGCGAATGCGGGAAGTGGCAGCGGAAGCTCGACGATCCGGGGGTATCGTCTTTGCGAAATTCTTAACTGTTGAAGCGGCTTGGACGTACCGCCGCCCCGTAAAAGGTAAGCGAGGCCCTGCGGGCTCGGCTTGAGGGTCTGAAGCTGTACATATGTCTGGAAGCCGCAGGGTCGGCTCTGCGCCCGTTATAGTCGCCTGAGTGCTGCCGGCAAGAAGCCACCGGTGGTCATGGCCGAGATCGTGCATGAGATGGCCCCTTCTTGTGGACCATCGGGCGAGAGGTTCACCATCATAGCGGTCTCGAACCAACGTGCGGCACAGCGCCGGGGGCGGAGCCACGGTGGGGAACTCCCGTCGGTGGTTATGTGGCCGAGCCAGTCCGCGCGGCGCCCTCTCGGATAGGGTTAGAAGGGTTCAGCTAGCTAGGCGCGTGTCACGTTTTGTATAAGCCACAATAGCAGTGAAAATGGAGATTGATGCCTGCGCGTTTTCGAATAAGGCAATCACCAAGCTGTCACCCGAATTACATCAGGAACTGTCTATAGCCGCCGCCCATCAGGTAGCGGCCACGTTGGATGGCGCGACGCACCTGATCGCGAAGATGGCTACCTGGATGAGACCAATCTTCTTCGACACGGCGTCTCCCGAACAGGGCAATGGCGATCTCCTGATGAGATGCTCCCGCAAGCGAGCCGTCCAAAGCCTGGAGCACGATACGCAGACGCGCTCCGCGGGGTTCCGGCGGAAAGCAAGCAGCTGCCAGGCGGCCGCAACCATTGATGTCGTTCAGGAACTGAAGGGCAGCGACATGGAACTTCAGGTGCTGCGGCTGCACGATCGCGTCGACATATAGCCGCAACGGGCGGAGAACGGATGCACCGGAAAGGGCGATCTGCAGACTCCGGCAGTCCTCCCTCAGCAGCACGTGCTGCACGCCGGCAGGTGTCAGCAGGATGTCCTTGCAGCATGAGAGCGAAGGGAGATCAAGCGGTTCAAAATCGTGGTCGAGCCCAACCGGCTCCGCGGCCGCTCGTAGAATACGGGCGCAGTCGCGCGGATCCCAAAAGACCCTTGCCGACGTAGCGTCCGACTGTGGCGCGTCCGCGAAAAAGGAGGCTCCATTGTCTTAGGAAAGATGATCCTGTCGTCAACTCGATTATCTTCATGTCGGCCTGGGCTCCGACAATGCAGGCGGACGGTGCCATTTTGGCGTGGTCGCGCTGAAATTGTGGATTGCGCCGAAGAAACTCCCAGGCCCAGGCAGTGCGTGGCAATCGTCTGGCGTAGTGGTAAGCTTCGTGACGACGCCAGTCCGGCCAGCATACAAGACCGACCGTCGCTTCCTTGGGCAGACCAGCATCCTTCACGGCTCAGGTGTCCACAATGGCGCTATGCCGACGGGCCTAGAACCGGTTGCCACAGTACCGGTCCGCTCAGACGTCCCCTGCTGCGGATGCGCAAAAGGCTCGCGCGGGAAATCTCGAGAAACCCGGCCACCGCCTCCGTTTTGCCGACGGACTTGGGTTGTCCGATGCGCGACAATGGCCACGTCGCGAGGCGAAGGATCCGTTCCATGCGCGTGTCCGTCACCGTTACTATCCGGGTCAGATCCTTGGCCAAGCCGAACTCGATCATGCCCGCGAAGAGCTCGTAGGTTGCCTGGGCCAGTCCGCCCGCTGCCTTGGGCGCCGACGGAGGGAGATCGAGCGCGAAACGACTGCTCTCCCATATGTCGGAGGTCGAGGGCACGACGTCAGCACCCAGCAGCACCGGGAACGTGTCGCGCAACATTGTGGGTCCGGTGCTGGGCAAAAGACGCACGCAACCGCGAATTCGCCAGTCGGATCCCTTGAGGAGCAGATAGACAGGCTTCAGACCATCAAACGGGTCTGTTTCCATCTGGTCTTCGGTATCAACTTCCCAATCGAGCCTTTCCTTGAACACCCGAAACCTGAGCCCGTGCATCTCTTTGAGCTCGCTTGCGAACTCGTCGTAAAGGTCTGGTGTTATCAGCTGCATCATGGTCGCCTCCGTGCGGGATGTGGTTCCCGCCATCGAAGGGCAAAGTCGGCAGCGATGCAGCCTGTAGAGGTTTACAGCTATCGTGGCCGACGAATCAGGATCTCGCCTGGCCGGAGGCAGCCAGTCGTGCAACGGCCTGGTTGATCGTTCGAACGCCAAGCTTTGCCTTGGCGTTTTCCAGATGAAAGGTCACGGTGCGCTTTGAGACGCCGAGAAGCTGGCTGATAACCCAAGCCGACTTGCCGCGCGCCGCCCATTTCAGGCACTCGAACTCCCGCGGGGTGAGCGTTACACCATCCACCACGCGATCGTCGGCGAGCCCGCGCCGGACATGGATATGAAAGTTGATGGCCACCAGCTGCAATGCTTTTTCGTAACGTGTCAGTGACCGCAACAGAGGCGGACGGGACTCGTCGGAAGCAAAGGTCAGGGCAGCAAACCGGCCGCGATGATCATGCATGGACATCGTCAGGCCGCCGCGGATGCCAAACTCAGCCGCACTCTCCAGAATTTGTTGCTGCGAATTCGGCAGACAGTGCCGAGCGCGATCCACACCCCAATCGAAGGTATCCCAGCCTTGCAGCCCGCGCAGGATGACCGGATCAAGACTGTGGTACCGCTGTTGCAGATAACGTGATGTCCAGGCTGATGGATAGTTTGAGATCAATTGCGGGGCGTCGCCGGAGGCCGACGGGTAAGTGAAATAGGCGAATAGCGGAAAATCGAAGCCGGCTGCAGCGGATGCCATTGCCTCACGGAGATCGGCAGCATCAACACTTGCAGACAGTTGCTCGACGAAGTTCTCAAACACGCGATGCATTTGCGCTTTGCGTAACCTCCGTGATCGCTCGATGCCAGGCAGAGACCTTGTTTTAAACGATCCCGGACGGATACAGCGCGTGCCGAGAACCCCGTTAATCTGTTGAAACCCGTGATATTCTGACGTTGTCTATAAGCCGTGTGCCGCCGAGCCAGGCCGCGACAAGCAAGCGTGCAGGTCGGTCAAGGCTTGTCATGGGTCGCAAATCTGCCTCGTCGCGAAGTTCCAGGTATTCGACCTCGCGATAGCCCGCAGCCAGAATTGCTGCGCGCGCTTCGGCAAGCGTTGGCAGGACGGGCGAGCCGCGGGCAAGCCGCTCAGCCGTCTCGAGCAAGACCGATGGTAGCTCGGGGGCAACAGCACGCTCTGCTGGCGAGAGCCGGACATTGCGCGATGATAGTGCAAGACCGTCGGCTTCGCGGACTGTCGGACAAGGAACAATGGTGATTGGAATATCCAGGTCCCGGGCCATACGCCTGACTAGCTGAAGCTGCTGAAAGTCCTTTTCGCCAAAGAAGCCGAAGTCAGCGCTGGTCTGCAGGAAGAGCTTGGAGACGACGGTCGCCACGCCATCGAAATGTCCCGGCCGGAAGGCACCGCACAGACCCTCGCTGACACCGGAGACCGAAACGGTCGTGGCGAAGGCCGCCGGATACATCTCCTCTGCATCCGGCGCATAAAGCAGGTGCGCGCCAAGCGGTGCCAGCTTGGCGGCATCCTCGTCCTCAGTGCTCGGATACGCGGCGAGATCGGCCTGGCTGTTGAATTGCTTCGGGTTGACGAAGAGCGTCACGATCACCCGGTCGGCCTTCACGAGTGCCGCGCGCACCAGGCTGAGATGGCCCTCATGCAGGACGCCCATCGTTGGCACGACGGCAATCCTCACGCCCTCGCGGCGCCATGCGGCGACGATTTGGCGAAGCTGGGCAACGCTCCTGACAATCGGCACGCTCACGCTGCTTCTCCGCTCTTGGTGGCGTCCGCGTCGGCGGGCTTGGGCGCATCGGCAAACACGTGCTCGGCGGCCGGAAACTGGCGCTCCTTCACTTCCCGCGCATAGGCCGCGATCGCAGCCGCAGCGGCCTCCCCCAGTTCAGCGTAGCGCTTGACGAATTTGGGCCGGAAGTCGCCGAAGAGGCCCAGCATGTCGTCGACGACGAGAATCTGGCCGTCACAGGCTGCCGAGGCACCGATGCCAATGGTCGGGGTCGCCACCTCCCCGGTAATCCGGCGGGCGAGCGCCTCGGGAACCTTCTCCAGCACGACCGCAAAGGCGCCCGCTTCGCTCACCGCAAGCGCGTCGCGCCTGATGCGCTCGGCATCCCCGCCTCTGCCCTGCACGCGGTAGCCACCGATGGTGTTGATCGACTGCGGCGTCAAGCCGACATGGGCCATGACCGGCACGCCGCGCGCGGCGAGGAAGCCGATCGTCTCTGCCATCGTTTCGCCGCCTTCGAGCTTGACGGCCGCGCAGCCGGTCTCGGCCATGACGCGCGCGGCATTGCGGAAAGCCTGCTCTGGGCTTTCCTCGAAGGAACCGAACGGCAAGTCGACGACCATCAGCGCCTGCTCGAGGCCACGGCGCACGGCCTGGCCGTGAATGATCATCATCTCCAGCGTCACACCGAGCGTCGAGGGCAGGCCGTGGAGAACCATGCCGACGCTGTCGCCGACCAGCACCACATCGCAATGGGGATCGACGAGCCGGGCGACTGGCGTCGTGTAGGCGGTAAGGCAGACGAGCGGCGTCCCACCTTTACGCGAACGAATATCCGGCGGTGTGATCGCCTTGGTGTCACCAAACGCACTCAATGGAACCTCCTTCCCCAACGTTACCAACCGCGGGTGTCGCGTTTGCCACATTTTTGTGCAAGTGCGAAGAGCTAAAAATGGCCGTGCAGCTGTGCGGTGTTGACGTGCGGACAGGCGCGCTTACACTTAAATCGATTCAGGCGCCCCGAGCTGGCCAACCACTTTCGCGAACATGGACGATCAGGCAATAGGACCCAGGAAAGACAGAGCCGCCGTCAAGGCCGACGAAGTCAAAGTGGACCTGATCGCCTTTGTCGTCGCCGTAAACGACAGTGAACCCTGTGTCCTCACCATCGGCCAGGCGGACACCCTGCCCTCCGGACCATTTGCGCTTGAGCACCGATCGCTGCAATCCGGTTTGAGGGGGTGGGTCGAGCAGCAGACCGGCCATCCGCTGGGGTATATTGAGCAACTCTACACCTTCGCGGATCGAGATCGCATCGGCGCCGAGCGCCAGCAGCGCGTCATCTCCATCAGCTATCTCGCATTGACCCGCAAGGAACAGGCAGCTGGCTCGCCCAAGTGCGGCTGGCAGAGTTGGTATGAATATTTTCCATGGGAGGACCACCGCTCGGGCACGCCTCCGGTCGTGCTGGACGTTCTGCGACCGCGCCTGATTGAATGGGCAGACGGCGTCAGCGACGCGGCCGCGCGACGTGAACGCTGGCAGCGGGCGACGATAGCCTTCGGCTTCGACGACCGCCTTTGGAACGAGGAACTCACGCTTCAACGCTATGAGTTGGTCTACGAAGCAGGCCTGGTCCAAGAGGCCGGAAGCGGACGGGACGCGACGCTGCCTCCGCTGGTGCCCAGCAAGTCTATGGTCGCCGATCATCGCCGCATCGTGGCGACCGGCATTGCGCGGCTGCGGTCCAAGATCAAATACCGGCCGGTCGTCTTTGAGCTGATGCCGCCGGTCTTCACGCTTTTGCAGCTGCAGCGAACCGTGGAGGCGCTCGCCGGCAGGCTCATCCACAAGCCGAACTTTCGCCGCCTGATCGAGCAGCAGGAGCTGGTCGAAGAGACCGGAGAGGCCACCACGGAGACCGGCGGCCGGCCAGCGAAGCTTTACCGGTTCCGCCACGCCGCTCTCGACGAGAGGGTCATCGCCGGGACAAAATTGCCGCTGGCGCGGGGTTGACATCGCTTATACTCACAGCAAGTATATGCTGGTTATTTTCAACTAGAGTATAAGCTGGAGGGGTCGATGAGCGCCATGCTGCCGACGGCCGCGTTTCTCTACGAGCGCGTCCGACGAGTGATCCCGCCGATCGAATGGCCGGCTTTCGTCGAGGATATCGAGGCGATCCTTGCACTGAAGCGCGAGCGCAACGCCATCATCCTGGCGCACAACTATCAGACGCCCGAGATCTTCCATTGCGTGGCCGACATCGTCGGCGACAGCTTGGCACTGGCCCGCAAGGCTGCGACGATCGAGGCGCAAGTCATCGTGCTGGCCGGCGTACATTTCATGGCCGAAACGGCCAAGCTGCTCAATCCGCAAAAGACGGTGCTCATTCCCGATCTGCGGGCAGGCTGTTCGTTGGCGGAATCGATCACGGCAGAAGACGTGCGCTTGATGCGCCAGCGTTATCCCGGCGTGCCGATCATCACTTATGTCAACACGTCGGCCGAAGTGAAAGCCGAGTCGGATATCTGCTGTACATCCGGCAACGCCAAGGCGGTCGTCCAATCCCTTGGCGTTCCCCAGGTGATCATGTTGCCGGACGAATATCTGGCCCAGAATATCGCCGCCCAGACCGATGTGCAGATCATCGCCTGGAAAGGGCATTGCGAGGTGCATGAGCGCTTTACACCGGCCGACATCCGCGAGTTGCGCGAAAGCCATCCCGGCGTGATCGTGCTTGCGCATCCCGAATGCCCGCCCGACGTCGTGGCTGAAGCAGATTTTTCCGGCTCGACCGCTGCCATGTCCGACTATGTCGAAAGACAAAGGCCGCCACGTGTCGTGCTGATGACCGAATGCTCGATGAGCGACAACGTCGCGTTAGCGCACCCAGAGGTCGAGTTTATCCGGCCCTGCAATTTGTGCTCGCACATGAAGCGGATCACACTTGCCAACATCCGCACGGCGCTCGAGCAGAACCACCATGTCGTAACCATCGAACCCGGGATCGCCGGGCGCGCGCGGCTTGCGGTCGAACGGATGCTGGCAATTTGAGCGCCGATATCCGCAGCTTCTTCGGGCGGCCCATCATCGTCGGCGGCGGCATCGCCGGACTGATGACCGCGCTTCAACTGGCGCCGGAGCCGGTGCTTCTTCTGTCCAGGACGCTGCTGGGAGCTGACAATTCGAGCACCTGGGCACAGGGTGGTCTGGCTGCAAGTTTCGGCGAAGACGACGATCCGGCACTGCACCTGGCCGATACGCTTGCCGCCGGGGATGGTCTCTGCGACACAGACGTGGCGAGCCGCATCCTCCAAGCCGCGCCCAAGGCGATAGAGGGGCTTGCGGGCTTTGGGGTTCCCTTCGACCGTACGCCGAAAGGATCGCTGTGCCTCGGATTGGAGGCCGCACACAGCCGACGTCGCATCGTTCATGCGCATGGTGACGGCACCGGCCGTGAGATCATGCGTGCCCTGATCGCGGCTGTGCGTTCCACTTCGTCGATTGTTGTCGTGGAGGGCGTGGAAGCGCGCCGGCTGGCGGTGCGAGAGAATGCGATCCGAGGCGTCTGGGCGAGCGGTTCGATAGGACCTGTCTTCTTCGGCTCACGGCGGGTCGTCCTCGCCACCGGTGGGATCGGGGGACTGTTTCTCGACACCACCAATCCTTGGGGCAGTTGCGGACAGGGCCTGGCGCTTGCGGCCCGCGCTGGAGCTGTCCTTGCCGACCTCGAGTTCATCCAGTTCCACCCGACCGCGCTTGACGGCCCGGAACGCCCTATGGTGCTGGTCAGCGAGGCCGTCCGCGGCGAAGGTGCTGCCCTGATCGACGAAACCGGCCAGGCTTTTCTCCAGAGCGTGCCAGGGGCGGAACTTGCGCCTCGTGATGTCTTGGCGCGCGCCATCTGGAACCATCTTGCCAACGGCCACCGTGTTTTTCTCGACGCGCGGCAACGGCCTGGCCCGGAATTTGCTCGACACTTCCCGACAATCGCATCAGCCTGTCGTGGAGCCGGCATCAATCCCGCGCGCGATCTCATCCCCATTCGTCCGGCCCAACACTACCACATGGGTGGCGTTGCCGTGGACGGCTCCGGTAGGACGTCCGTCAAGGGGCTGTGGGCCTGCGGCGAAGTCGCTTCGACAGGACTGCATGGCGCCAACAGGCTCGCCAGCAATTCCTTGACCGAGGCCGTCGTATGCGCCCGCTGGGTCGCTGAAAGTGTCGCCGGAACGCCTGCTCGCAGAACAAAGCCTGCGTTTGCGGACGTTTACCCATCGCCCGCTCCGACACCCGTGCGTGTTTTCCTGTCGCGCGCACTCGGCATCGTCCGGGATGGTGAAGGTTTGAAAGCAGCCGCACGTGCCTTATTGCCGCTCGCCGAAAGCAAGGACGCGGCCTCGGATGCGGCGGCTGTCGGGCTAATGATCGCGGTTGCCGCCTTGTTGCGCCAAGAAAGCCGCGGCGCTCATTACCGGACAGATTTTCCTCATCATGCGACTGTCGCCCGACGGTCCGAAATCACCCTCGAAGCCGCCTTGGCCGCTGCGCGGGAACTCGGAAACTCCCCAAGCCTCGAAGGGGCAAAGTGATGACGCTCTCACCGCTTCCCACGGTCATGCTTGAGCCGCTTGTAAGGGCAGCTCTTCTTGAAGACCTTGGCAGAGCCGGCGACTTGACCACGGAGGCCATCGTCCCGAAGGAACACCAAGCGGGAACCGTGTTGGCGGCGCGCCAGTCCGGAGTTGTCGCCGGCCTCGATCTGGCGATGCTCGCTTTCCGCTTGATTGATCCTGATGTCGAAATTTCGGTGGAGCGGGCAGACGGCTGCAATGTCATGGATGGAGAGGTCATTGCATCAGTGGTTGGCCCTGCCCGGGCCATTCTCACAGCCGAACGGACGGCACTCAATTTTTTGTGCCATCTGAGCGGCATCGCTACAGCAACGGCATCGATCGTCGCTGCGGTTCGTGGATATGGCGCGAAGATCGTCTGCACGCGCAAGACGACGCCCGGATTGAGGGCAGTCGAAAAGTATGCGGTGCGCGCGGGTGGCGGATCCAATCACCGTTTCGGCCTCGACGACGCAATTCTGATCAAGGACAACCACATCGCCATCGCAGGCGGCGTTCGCCCGGCGCTCGAGCGAGCACGAAGACGGGCCGGTCATCTCGTCAAGATCGAAGTCGAGGTCGATACGCTGGCCCAGTTGGAGGAGGTACTTGGCTTCGCTCCCGATGCGGTTCTGCTCGACAACATGTCCCTCGCCGATCTTCGCCGCGCGGTCGCAATCGTTGGTGGCCGCACTATCACCGAGGCTTCTGGCGGGATCACGTCCGATACAGCGCGAGCGATTGCCGCGACCGGCGTTGATCTGATTTCAGTCGGCCGACTGACCCACAGCGCGCCGATCCTGGATATCGGCCTCGACTATTGGGACTCATGATTGCCTGAGGAACGAACAGGATCGAATCAACTGTCCTTTCCGATCGTCGTCAATCAGACAGCAAAGCAAGGCAGAACCGGAGAACAGCATGGACATGCAAACAGCCAGTCCAACGCAGACATCGCCACAGGCTCAATCCCCTGACCCTGGAGCGTGGACCCTGGAGAAGGCTCAGGCACTTCACGATGCGCCCTTCAACAATCTCCTCTTCCTCGCGCAAACCGTGCACCGCCAGAATTTCGATCCAAACAAGGTCCAGCTCAGCCGGCTGCTCAGCATCAAGACGGGCGGATGCCCGGAGGATTGCGGCTATTGCAGCCAGTCGGCGCATCACGAGACCGGCCTGAAGGCGTCGAAGCTGATGGAGGTCAGGCGCGTCATCGCCGAGGCGAAGAAAGCGCGTGACGCCGGCGCAACCCGCTATTGCATGGGCGCGGCCTGGCGAAACCCCAAGGCGCGCGACATGGATGCGGTGGTGGCGATGGTCGAAGGCGTCAAGGCGCTGGGCATGGAGACCTGCATGACGCTCGGCATGCTCGATCTTGAGCAAGCCGCTCGACTGAAGCAGGCTGGTCTCGACTTTTACAACCACAACATCGATACGTCGGAACGCTACTATAGCGAGATCATCAGCACGCGGAGCTTTGCGGAGCGGCTCGAGACGCTCGAGCACGTTCGCCAATCCGGCATCAATGTCTGCTGCGGCGGCATTGTCGGCATGGGCGAGGAGCCGGTGGACCGGATCGGCATGCTGGTGACGCTGGCCAACCTGCCGGAACATCCGCAAAGCGTTCCGATCAACATGCTGATCCCGATCCCCGGCACCCCGCTTGCCGACGCCAAGCCCATCGAGCCGATCGAATTCGTGCGCGTGATCGCGCTGGCACGCATCATGATGCCGAAATCGCATATCCGTCTTTCCGCCGGCCGCACGGCCATGACCGACGAGATGCAGGCGCTGTGCTTTTTTGCCGGCGCCAACTCGATCTTCGTCGGCGACACGCTGCTGACGGCGGACAATCCCGGCGAGGACAAGGATACCCTGCTGTTCCGGCGCCTCGGCATCGAGCCGATGGAACTCGAGGCGCAATGAACGGGGCGCCGCTTGCCCGTTTTGATGCGACCTTGCAGGGGCTAGCGCGCAAGGACCGGCTGCGGACGCTTTCGCCCCGCGCCGGGCTGGACTTCTCGTCGAACGACTATCTCGGGCTGGCCGCGTCCAGAAGACTTGGCGATGCGGTTGTGGCGGCGATTGCGCGGGGCACGCCGGTTGGCGCCACCGGGTCGCGGCTGTTGCGCGGCAATGCACCGGAACACGAGCAGCTCGAGGCAGACGCGGCGGCATTCTTTGGAGCCGACCGCGCGCTGTTCTTCGGCAGCGGCTACATCGCCAACTTCGCTCTGCTGAGCGCCCTGCCGCAGAAGGGCGATCTTTTGGTCCTCGATGAGCTCGCCCATGCCAGCATGCATGAGGGTGCGCAGGCCGGGCGCGCACAGTTCGTGCTGGCCGCGCACAACGACGCCACCGCTGTCGAGGATGCGATTATACGGTGGCGCGTCGCAGGCGGCATGGGATGCGTCTGGATCGCGGTGGAAAGCCTTTACAGCATGGATGGCGACTGCGCGCCTTTGGAGAGCCTGGTCGCGCTTGCCGATCGGCACGGCGCATTCATCGTCATTGATGAGGCGCATGCCACCGGCGTCTGGGGATCGGACGGCCGGGGGCTTGCCGCCGCTTTCGAGGGCCGCGACAACATCATAGCGCTCCACACCTGCGGCAAGGCGCTCGGCGCATCTGGTGGGCTCGTGACCGGGCCGAGGGCACTGTGCGAATATCTGATCAACCGTTGCCGGGCATTCATCTACGCGACCGCGCCATCGCCACTGATGGCGGTCGTGGCGCGCGAGGCACTCGCAATGCTCGCCGACGAGCCTATGCGGCGTGTTCAGCTGCATGAACGCGTCGCCAGCGCCGGCCGGTTGGTCAATCGCTGGGGTGTGACACCAAGTGGCTCTCAGATCCAGCCCTTAGTAATCGGCGATGTCAGGCGCACCATGGCAGTGGCGGCGCGCCTGCAGGCCCGCGGCTTCGACATACGCGGCGTTCGTCCTCCGACCGTGCCCGAGGGCACGTCGCGGCTGCGCATCTCACTGACGCTCAATATTGGCGAAGCCGACATTTCCGCCATGGTCGAGGCGCTGGTCGAGGTGTTGGCCCAAACATCACCGGAGGCGATATGACCCAACGCATCGTCATCACCGGAACGGATACCGGAGTTGGCAAGACCGTGTTTGCGGCTGGGCTCGCCGGTTTGCTGGACGGCTTTTACTGGAAACCGGTGCAATCGGGTCTCGACGGCGAGACCGACAGCGAGGTTGTCGCGCGGCTTGCAGGCTTGCCCTCAGAGCGCGTGCTGCCGGAAGCCTACCGCTTGCGGAGCCCGCTGTCGCCGCATCGTTCGGCCGAGATCGACGGCGTGGCGATCAAGGCTGCCGATCTTGCTTTTCCCGTCCTACCGACGCCGCTCGTCATCGAAGGCTCCGGCGGCCTAATGGTGCCGCTCAACCGGCGCACAAGGTTAATCGACATCTTCGCTGAATGGCGGCTGCCCGTTATTCTGTGCGCCCGCACCACACTCGGCACCATCAACCACACCTTGCTATCGGTCGAGGCGCTCCGCGCCCGCTCCATCCCGTTGGCGGGCATCGCTTTCATCGGCGATGAGATGGCCGATACGCAACGGACCATCGTGGAATTCAGCGGTGCGCCGCAGCTCGGCAGGCTGCCGCACCTCGATGTGCTGACGGGCAAAACACTGAGGGACGCAATGGTTGCCGGCTTCGCCTTCGCCTCGATTACTGGAGGTGACTGATGTCGCAGTCTCATGTGTGGCATCCCTTCACCCAGCACGCGCTCGAGCCTGCGATCCCAGAAATCGTCCTGACTGAGGGCGCCTATCTCCACAGGGCCGACGGCGCCCGCATCCTGGACGCCATCTCCTCCTGGTGGGTCGTCACACATGGCCACCGCCATCCCCGCATCATGAAGGCAATCGAGACAACCGCGTCGAGCCTCGACCAGATTATCTTTGCGGGCTTCACGCACGAGCCGGCAGAGCGCTTGGCCAAAGCGCTTGTCGGCCTCGCTCCCGCTGGACTCGACTGGGTGTTCTATTCCGACAGTGGCTCGACCTCAGTCGAAGTCGCGCTGAAGATGGCGCTCGGTTATTTCCGCAACATCGGCGCGCCGCGCTCGCGCATCGTCGTCATGGAGCACAGCTATCATGGTGACACGATTGGAACGATGAGCGTCGGTGCGCGTGGCGTGTTCAACGCCGCCTACGAACCCTTGCTGTTCGAGGTCGACATCATCCCCTTTCCGGCCGCGGGGCACGAGCAGGAGACGCTGGATCGTTTCGAGGCTGTGACCCGCGATCGACGAGCCGCAGCCTTGATCGTCGAGCCGCTGGTGCTGGGCGCCGGCGGCATGCTGATGTATCCAGCATCGGTTCTGGCCGAATTGAAGAAGATCACTGAGGCCTCCGGCTCGCTGCTGATCGCCGACGAGGTGATGACCGGCTGGGGACGCACCGGAACCATGTTCGCCTGCGAGCAGGCATCGATTTCTCCAGATATCCTGTGCACCTCCAAAGGCTTGACCGGCGGCACCATCCCGCTGGCCGTAACGCTTGTCACCGATGCCATCTTCCGGGCGCACTATTCCGAGGACCGGAAGAAGACGTTTTTCCATTCGAGCTCCTACACCGCCAATCCGATTGCCTGTGCGGCAGCACTCGCCAATGTCGAGATCTGGCGCGACGAGCCAGTGGCCGGGCGGATCACGGCCTTGAGCGTGATGCAGGCCGTCGGGCTTAGACGCTTTCGGGACAATCCGTATTTTGCCGACTGTCGAGCCACGGGAACGATCGCGGCGCTCGACCTGCGAACCGGTTCCGCAGGTTATCTCGCCGAGATTGGTCCGAAGCTGCGCGCTTTCTTCCTCGAGCGCGGACTGCTTGTGCGCCCGCTCGGCAATGTCCTCTACCTTCTGCCACCCTATTGCATCGCAGGCGACGAGCTCGAACGACTCTATGACGCCATCGAGGAGGCCGGGGAACGCTTCGGGTCCAGGCCATGAGCAAGTCGTCGCGCATTCTCGGACTTGGCCATCACGTGCCTGGGCGCAAGGTGGCCAATGCCGAGATCGAGAGCAATCTCGGCCTCGAGCCGGGCTGGATCGAAAGGCGTACCGGAATCCGTTCGCGCTTCTGGGCAACGGACGAAGACACGCTGTCTGGCTTGGCCACGCAAGCCGGCGACATGGCTTTGGCGAACGCCGGTATTGCGCGCCACGACATCGGTCTGCTGTTGCTTGCCACCTCGACGCCCGACCATCTTCTGCCGCCAAGCGCGCCGCTGGTCGCACACAAGCTTGGCCTTGGCCGCGCAGGCGCGGTCGATCTGACCGGCGCCTGCGCCGGCTTCATCTATGCGCTCATGTTTGCGGACGGGTTCACCCGCCTGCATGGCAAACCAGCGCTGGTCATCGCCGCCAACATCCTCAGCCGCCGCATCAATCCAGCCGAGCGCGCGAGCTCAGTCTTGTTCGCCGATGCCGCCGGCGCCCTGGTGATCGGTCAGTGCGATGATGCTGATCGGGGCATTCTCGGTGCCTCGGTGGCTTCGGACGGCTCGCGCTACGGGCTGATCCAGATTCCCGCAGGAGGAAGCAACACGCCGTTCCATGGCGACCTCGACCTCGGGCAGACCCGGATGACGATGACCGACGGGCCCGAAGTGTTCGCAAAGGCCGTCGAGATGATGACCGATTGCTCGACAACCGCGCTAGCCACTGCGGGAGTGCGGCCACACAATGTCGGCCGGTTTGTGCCGCATCAGGCCAATACTCGGATTTTCGGCGCGGTCGGAAGAAACCTCGGCATTGCGGACCAAGCAATTGTCAAGACGATTGCCGAATACGGCAACTCTTCGGCCGCGACGGTCCCGCTGTCGCTCTCGCTCGCCAACCAGATGAAGCCATTCCAGCCAGGAGAGAAAATCCTTCTGGCGGCGGCGGGTGCGGGTCTCAGCGGCGGCGCTCTCGTGGTTGGAATCTAGCCGGCCGGCTCACGCGCGCAGGATTGGTCATGAATGGCAATAGGAGCAACAGAACCAATGCCAAAATGGCCTTCTGAAGCTCGACATGACCAAGCTGACGCAGCACGACCCGTGCGAGCCTCTGGATGAGTTCAAATGCAACACCCGTTGCACCAGTCGTACCATCTGAATAAAGCTCAATTACAAAGGGTGAGCCGCCCCATATATGTCGGATACCCGACATTGTTCACATAAAAGGCTCGATGCTTACACGCTCTTTGCTGGCTGCTCTTTGCTGTCTTCTCTTTTCTCTTTGCTCTTTGCTCTTCCGTCTTGACTAGCAGGAGCCTGCGGCTTATCTCATTGCCGCGTTAGCACTCGCTTCGGCTGAGTGCTAGGCATGCTCCGGCAACGGAGCACCGTTCAACATCCGCACCAAGGAAATCCAAAAATGGCAAAGTCGAATTTCCGGCCGCTGCATGACCGCGTGGTCGCACGCCGGGTCGAATCCGAATCCAAGACCGCCGGCGGGATCATCATCCCGGATACGGCGAAGGAAAAGCCGCAGGAAGGCGAGATCATCGCCGTCGGCTCCGGCGCTCGCGACGAAGCCGGCAAGCTGGTCCCGCTGGACGTCAAGGCCGGCGACCGCATCCTGTTCGGCAAGTGGTCGGGCACCGAAGTCAAGCTCAATGGCGAAGACCTTCTGATCATGAAGGAATCCGACATCATGGGCATCATCGGCTGAATATCGGCCTCACCCTCGTTTTAAATCTTCGGGCTCAATCCAAGCCCCTGCCAGGAGCTAAAAAATGGCTGCCAAAGACGTAAAATTCTCCCGCGACGCCCGCGAGCGCATGCTTCACGGCATCAACATCCTCGCCGACGCGGTGAAGGTGACCCTCGGTCCCAAGGGCCGCAACGTCGTCATCGACAAGTCGTTCGGCGCACCGCGCATCACCAAGGACGGCGTCACCGTCGCCAAGGAAATCGAACTTTCCGACAAGTTCGAAAACATGGGCGCGCAGATGATCCGCGAAGTTGCTTCGAAGACCAACGACATCGCCGGTGATGGCACCACGACCGCGACCGTTCTGGCGCAGTCGATCGTCCAGGAAGGTAACAAGGCGGTTGCCGCCGGCATGAACCCGATGGACCTGAAGCGCGGCATCGACCTGGCCGTGACCGAAGTCGTCGCGGCTCTCGGCAACGCTGCCAAGAAGATCAAGACCTCCGAGGAAGTTGCCCAGGTCGGCACGATCGCCGGCAATGGCGACGAGTCGGTCGGCAAGATGATCGCCGAAGCGATGCAGAAGGTCGGCAATGAAGGCGTCATCACGGTTGAGGAAGCCAAGACCGCCGAGACCGAGCTGGAAGTCGTCGAAGGCATGCAGTTCGACCGCGGCTATCTCTCGCCCTACTTCGTCACCAACGCCGACAAGATGGTTGCCGAGCTCGAGGACGTCTACATCCTCCTGCACGAGAAGAAGCTGTCCAACCTCCAGGCGATGCTGCCGGTTCTCGAAGCCGTCGTGCAGACCTCCAAGCCGCTGCTCATCATCTCGGAAGACGTCGAAGGCGAGGCTCTGGCCACGCTGGTCGTCAACAAGCTGCGCGGTGGCCTGAAGATCGCCGCCGTCAAGGCGCCGGGCTTCGGTGATCGCCGCAAGGCCATGCTGGAAGACATCGCCATCCTCACCGGTGGCCAGGTCATTTCGGAAGACCTCGGCATCAAGCTCGAGAATGTCGGCCTCAACATGCTCGGCCGCGCCAAGAAGGTGTCGATCTCCAAGGAGAACACCACCATTGTCGACGGCGCCGGCAAGAAGGACGAGATCCAGGGCCGCGTTGCCCAGATCAAGCAGCAGATCGAAGAGACCACGTCGGACTACGACAAGGAGAAGCTGCAGGAACGTCTGGCGAAGCTCGCGGGCGGCGTCGCGGTGATCCGCGTCGGCGGCGCGACGGAAGTCGAAGTCAAGGAAAAGAAGGACCGCGTCGACGACGCCCTCAACGCGACCCGCGCGGCCGTGGAAGAAGGCATCGTTGCAGGCGGCGGCGTCGCACTGCTGCGCGCTTCGGCCAACATCAAGGTCACCGGCGTCAATGCCGACCAGGCTGCCGGCATCAACATCGTTCGTCGTGCACTGCAGGCTCCGGCCCGTCAGATCGCTTCGAACGCAGGTGCGGAAGCTTCGATCGTTGCCGGCAAGATCCTCGACAACAAGGGCGCGACCTACGGCTACAACGCCCAGACCGGCGAATATGGCGACATGATCGCCATGGGTATCGTCGATCCGGTCAAGGTCGTGCGCACTGCCCTCCAGGACGCGGCCTCGGTCGCCGGCCTGCTCGTCACCACCGAAGCCATGATCGCGGAGGCTCCGAAGAAGGAGTCAGCTGGCGGCGGCATGCCTGGCGGCATGGGCGGCGGCGGTATGGGCGGCATGGGCGGTATGGATTTTTAATCCAGCCCCTATCAACTTACAGCGGACAGGGCGGCAGCAATGCCGCCCTTTCCTTGTGTGCCGAACATGATCGCAACCTTGGAGTGCGTCCCGAGGATCTCGTTCGAGCCTCACCGCATGGTCGAGAATTAGGATCTTGTCCGATCGAGCAATTCGCGGGCTCAACCTGGTCAAACCGGCGCCCCCTACGAACTGCCCGATCCTTGAGGATTCCGCTGCGCGACAATCACGATGCTTCATTCAGTTGGTAGCTATAGGCGGTGAATCATGAGGGGCATTGAGGAGCGTGGCAAGGCGCCCATCTCGGCATTTAACTCCATCGAGCGTGATATCAGGGACAATTCTCTCATCGGAACCGGCGGCTGGCGTTGAAGGACCCGGTGAATCATCCTGTTCTATAGTGGAGCAGACGCGCTCTGAGCCTCAAGATCAAGCGTTTCCTCCTCTGAGTATCCTTGATCTGCCGCTGGACATTCTCGTTGATATTGCTGAGCGGCTCAGCCCGATGGATCTGCTGAGGATTTCGCACACAAATCAAGAGCTGCGTGTCGCCGCGATGATAATCGCAACGCCTCAAGAAAGGCGGATTCAGGTTCAGGCCATCTGTGGCAGCCCTTGCAACCGGGCTCCAGCAGCGTCTCGTCGTCGTGGCCGAGGGGCCTCGTGACCCCGACGACTGCGCTTCGGCCTTGTGGGGCCTCGGAGCGGGCGTGGCAGCGCTTGCACCCGAGCTCCAGCGGCGTCTCATCCTCCTCGCCGAAGGGCTTGAGCCCAGGTCTCAGACCATTGCCCTGGAGGGCCTCGGAGCAGGCGTGGGTGGCGGACATAGCAGCCTGTCCCATACCTATGAATACGTTTGGCTGAAGCAGACCGATGGCTGCGCGTCGAAGCCGAAGCCGTCGAGTTCGCGGACAAACGGGAACTGCGCGATCTTGCTCGACATGAGCGTGTCGAGCTGGTCGCGGATCGCCGTCAACTTCAGCCGATCCAGGATTGCGATCAGCAGGTCATGATCTAGGGTCGTCATCACCAGCTCCCTCCGGCCACCGCTTCGTACTCGGCGAGTGGCCGCAGCAAGGTGGCCGGGGGTGATCTTGATCCGCTCGGCGCGCACCGGCCCTTCGAAGCCGGCAACGCCGACAAAAGGCTCTGTCGCAAACCTGGAAATGGGGTTGTGAACGGCCATTTCGGCCTGTCCGTCAGGCAGCGAGGAGATCGAAACAGCGATCGACAGACTTGTAGGCATACCTCGCCTGTCGCTTGCCCATCATGTGGATCATCTAGATGCCGGAGAGGATAACCACGTCGTTCGCATGCGACTTGAAGCCGAGCATGGATCGAATGCGGCTTGATACGCCGGTGATCCTGTTCGATCCGATTGTTGAGATGCCGGCTATTGCGGAGCGGATCGGCTTCAGCGGTCGCCGCGATCGCTGCCGCAGCCGGCTTTCAGCGTCGCAGGAAAGGATTGCTTCGTAATTGGTCTGGCTGCCGTCGATGACGATGCGCTCCGGCCGGCCATGGCGCGTCAGCGCCTTGCGGAGGAAGCGTTGGGCCGCCACCAGGTTACGGTTTTCGCGAAAGAAGAACTCGACCGTATCGCCGAGGATGTCGATAGCGCGGTAGAGATACATCCATGGCCGCGGACCTTGATGTACGTCTCGTCCAATGCCACTTGCTGCCGACCACACGCTTGCGCCGGTTGAAGCGCTCCAGCAGCTGCGGCGAGAAGTGGGCAACCCAGCGATGCACAGTGGAGTGGTCGACCTTCAACGCGTTCGGCCATCATCTCTTCCAGATCGCGCAGGCTCAGAGTGTAGGCCAGGTACCAGCGCACGCACAGCAGGATCACCGACTGGTCGAAATGGCGGCCCTTGAACATCACGTGCTCCTCCACAGCTGAGGCGTTTTTCTTGCCATGCTCGCTTACAAAAAGGTTTGCGACAGAGCCGTTCGAACCGCATGCCGACACCATCGTCAAGGGCGGCCGCGATGTCCATTATGGCCACAAGCTCAACCTGACGACGGGCAGGCAGTCTGTTCTTTCAATTTAGACCAACTATGCGGATGCCGCCTCAGTCAATTCAAGAATGTAACCAATGCCGCGCATGGTCGTGATACGTGGCGTTGCACCTGACCTACTCAGGTGTCCACGTAAGCGATAGATTCCGACTTCAAGCGCGTTGGCAGATACCTCGTCGTTGAACGAATAGAGGTGATCTTCCAACTGCGCACGAGGCACGATGCGGCCTGCACGGATAAGCAGATGCTCTAAAATACATAGTTCGCGGCGTGCGATCTTCAGAGGATGACCCGAGACGGAAACCTGTCGGCCGATCGGATCGAAATTGAGATTGCCAAATACAACGATGGGGTCGGTCACCTGTGTCGACCGGCGCAGAATGGCTCTCATTCTGGCGATGAGCTCATCGAAAGAGACGGGCTTGAGCAGAAAGTCGTCCGCGCCACCGTTGAAAATTGCAATCCGCTTCTCGAGATCGTTGATGCTACTCATAATGAGGGTTGGAACTGAATGCCCGTTGCTCCTTAGCTGTCTCAGCCAGCCCAAGCCATCGCCATCTGGCAGAGCCAACTCCAGCAGGAGAATTTCATAGGTTGCGCAACAAAATGCCCTCGACGCCTGTTCCAGGTTGCCAACTACATCAACGGCAAAACCGCTATCCCCGAGCGCAACTCGCACAGCGCGCGTAAGATCCACATGATGATCAATGAGCAGCGTTCGCATTTCACGTCCTATCAAGGTCGGACAGGTCACCGTCCGCTGTAAGACCGGGGCGACAGCGGAAGTCGCGCAACTCTTCGTAGTGTTCGTAACGCTCTTTCCGATGGGTGATCGCGGGAGCATGCAAGCCGCACGCCTGCAATAGTCGGGGATGGAACACGTGAAGACCTGTTGACGGGCTGAAACCGTCGGTCGGCCAGCCCACAATGCCACCGACTCTGCCTGCGATTTCTCTGCGCATCGATCCTCCTATGGGTTGCGTCGCAAACTCCAGCTGAGGTCGCAAGGGCAGGTTGCGGCTTTGTTCATTGAGAGGACCCCCTGGAGGCAATACCAGGAGGATTCCCTATATGGCACTTCCCGATTTACCACCGGTCATTCCGAACCACGTTCGGCGGCTTTGAAGACACTCATTGAGCGCGGCTAGGTAAATCAAGGGTACGACCTGCCGGGTGTCGATGCCGCTTTTGAAGCAGGCATCGGCACCAGCTCGGTGAGTGTCGCCCGCGCAATTCAGCGGACGCGCTCGATACACCCAGTCGAATCGTGCCGCAACTTGCCGCGCCGACAGGGCGCCCGAAGACTTCAGACTTGTGACCGAAGGTCTACGCCCAGTCCTCCTCCCATTATCCACCTCCCTCAAATCAAAGTGGACGTTCAATCTGAACAAATTACGCCATCGTATCACAAACGACTTACCGATCCCCGACGTGCTCTAGCCTTAGTGCTTGTTAAGAAGGTCGGCTACTGTCTCTCCGCGTCGCCGGGCATCGGCGGCGAGCCACACCTCCCCCACCTCATACACGTCGCCGTGGGTACTGAACGGCACAATGACGTCAATGGCAGCCGACAGCAGGTCAAGAAGCGTGTGGTCTTCCACAGCAGCTCCTTGCGGGCTGCTCTTGACGAGTGAAAAGAGCTTTTTAAAGCCTTGGACCGGATCCGCCCCATGAATCGTTGATATTGATCCCGCATGGCCGGAGACGACTTCGCTAAGGTAGGCCCAAGCAGCATCATCGCGCATCTCGCCAAGCAATATTCGATCAGGGCGCATGCGCAAGCTGGCTTGCAACAGTTGCTCGGCTGTCACCGCACCTACGCTTGCTCGGTCCTTCGGATAGAGTAACCGGACATGGTTCTCGTGCGGGATTGCAAGTTCGAGCGTGTCCTCGATACTTATCAGCCTCTCTTGCGGGGGTATAGCGTTGATCAAAGTCTTGCTCATTGTCGTTTTGCCGCTTCCAGTAGGTCCGCAAAGCAGCATCGTGAGCCGCCCGCAAACGCATGCTCGCAAAAATTGCTCCAAGTCACCATGGTCGTAGTGCTGAAGAATCGTTTCGTCCTGCCGCTCTTGGCGCTCCTTTCGTGACCGCCATTGATTCCAACGCGAGTATTCGTAGCGAGAAGAAACTTCCTTGAGTTCGGTCACACGACTTGAGGGACGCCGTATCGTCAGGCTTATTGTTCCTGAGGGAACAGCGGGCGGCAAACAGATCTGCAGCCGCTCTCCGTTCGGCAGCTCAGTCGCACAGAGGGGGCTTTGCGGTCCGACATCTTGCTTGCGCAGCGCTCCAGCGAGGATCGCGATGTCCTCCAGATCGTCATAAGATAGCGGCAGCGGATGTTTCGTGAAAACGCCGGCCTGTCGGACAAAGGCTTCCCCAGGCCGGTTGATAGCGACCTCTTCGGTCCTTGGCTCCTCAAGCCATTTCAAAACAGGGTTGAGAAGCAAACGCAATTGAGGGTCAGCCTCCGGTCGCATTGTTGTCTCTCCGGCGTTGGCGATGTTGGGGGGCTGGCGCCACGGCGATCGGTCTAAGATCGTATACATCTGAGAAATCGAGGTCCCGAGCCACAAAGATCGATACAGCATCTCCCTGGTTTTTCTTCAGAGTTGGCGGAACGTTGATCGTTGCTCTAAGGGTCGTGTCAACGGCTTGTCCGGCGTTGCTCTGGAAGCTGTTGATGCCGCTTCCTCCACCTGAGCTGCCAGCGTATTGACCGGCGGCCTGAAACGCGCCTTGAATGACGCTCATGAGCATTGCTCCGCCAAAGCGCTGCCAGAAGTGATTATCCACCGTGCCAGGCATTCCGGAGCGGCCGAGCTCGTCAGCGCCCGGCGACGCTAGCGAAACGAGGGCATGGTCAGGCGTTTCGATGCGCGTCCACAGCACGAAGACACGCGCATCCCCCTGTTGGAGACCACGCTGGATCTCGCCAATCACGGTCGTCCCGCGATCCAAAAGCACCACGTTGTTGGTGGCGCCGCGGACGTCTTTAGGTAAGACGCACTTCACATAACCCGGTAAATTTGTGTCGACTGCCGTTTGCAAAATGCAGGGAATTATCGTTCCTTGGGTAATCACGAGATCAGGGTGCGGCAAAAGTGTGGCCCGGCTTGGCTCCTGTATATCTGGCTTCAATCGCCCCGTCAGATCGCCAGCGTCTGAAATCTCATGCGAGGTCGCGGGAGCATCCCTATGGTTGTCTTCGCTCCGCTGACCGTCGTTGGGCATTTGACCGCTGCCACTGTAGGCGAAAATTGGTGTTTCCTCCGGCGGCGGATCAGCTGGCGCCGGAGGCGGCGTGGATGGCGCAGGATCTCCTGCCTGCGCCGCCTGTACGGGTGCTGGAGCTTCGGGAGCAATCTCAATCGGCACGGGGCGGAATGGCTCGGCGTCGGCGACAATTGGAGGTTTTGGCTGAGTTGGCTCGTCTTGTGTGCTGGGACGACCGCCGAGCCAGATGAGCGATAGAGATGAGATGAGAACAAGAGCAGCGACGGCCAACTTCTGCAATCCCGAAACATGCCGGCGGGCCGGCTCCGAGACCATCGATCCTGAGGCATGGACATCATGTCCCGACTGTGGGCCGGTTTCATTCATCGGCCGGGCCTTTCAAAACGCGCCACACGTCGGGTGTCACTGTACCGGTCACTGGCGCTCGTCCCACAGGGTCATAAGCCCTGTTGAAAATGGACAAGACCGTATTGCCATCTCTCAGACGCCATTCCCGGGCGACTGCGGATACTTCAACATAGTCTCCTTTGACCGTGTAATTGGCAGCGGCTTCCTTGCCGTCGGGATTGATAATGTAGAGGGAGGGTATGCGGGAATTGCTTGCGAAGCCAAATACGGTGGTAAAGCCATTATCGAAAACTTCCAGCGGCGCCAGCGATCGATCGCCCTTTGCGACGTAGTGAAAATTGCTTTCGTCCGGACTGGTAGTTGCGGCGGGCCGATTCAACAAATCCTGAACTCTCTCGTCGCGCAGCACTTTCGCCCGGGCCTGACCAAGAATCGAGCGCCTTTCTGCGTCCTTTCTCTGAGCAGCAGCCGCATCAGCAGGATAGGTGAACTGCACACTGTAGTATAGGTCAGGTTGCTGCTCATCGAGTTTTGGCATCGCTCTCGTTGAAATACTGAAGACGTATCTCCGTGTACCGGACTCACTCTCGGCCAGCACGATGACCGGCTGCGGCGGGAGCATCCGGCTAGCCTTAAAAAAGAGATAGTTGGCGCGCGGGAGCGCAGCCAGGTCTTTGCTATTGGAAACGGCCACGGCTGCGACTGTCTCGTTGGCCGCGAATGTGACAACCAGCGTTGCCCCCACTGCGGTAGACAGGCGCACCACTTCGTCAGGACGGTAAGCCAGGTAGCGCATGCGCGCATCATGCTTGCCGGCAAGTGGTGTGTCTTCCGCGGACGCTTCCATCGTTAAGAAGAGTGAACAGACCAGCGCGAGAAACGCTCTTTTTGTCATGGCTGCACATAGCCCAGGTTCGATACGCTATCTTCCGAGCTTTGATAGGAAGTGACGAGTAGACCTCCCGGATTGGTGAGCCTCGATTGCCCAGGCAGACCCGTCAGGCGCTCGTAGCGGATGGTAGCTGTCCAGGTGGTCACTATCGGCATCTGCCCATCGACAACAAGCGTACGTTTGTAACGGATCTGTTGAACGTCCGGACTGATGTCGTTTGAAGAAATATGCCCGACCTCGAGCTTGCCGCGTTTGCCGACCGTGACTTGCGGCGAGGTGGGATTCGGATAGTTGAAGAAATCTTGATATTGCTGTCGCACAGCCGGCGCGCTGAAACTGGATACGAGGTCATAGGCGTATTGGGCTGTATCTGCTGTGTACCCCTCGCGCAGGCGTACATATTCCCACAGCGAAGCATTTATGACGGCTCGGTCTTGGGTTGCCGGCAGTCGAGAGACTGACACTTCGCTGTCGACGGTCCCATCCGGCCGGACCCAGAGGAACACAGGTACGAGCTTGGCCAACGGGACCATGGCAGCAATGGTAAATGCCTGGGCAACATTTCCTAGGACCGCCGCTGCGGCAAAGGCTATCAGGGCCTTTGACAGGCGCCGCGCAGACTTCGCTCGTGAAGTTTGAAACGCTTCCACCTTCTTATAGTGGGCGGCTAGCGTTTCTCTCTCCACCAGAAGGGCATGTTCAGGAACTTTCACTTTGGCTCTTCCGCGCATTCGACCTGAAGATCCTCAGGGGTGGTTTCCCATTGTCCCACGTTCAGTTGGAATGGGGCACCCGCGCATGTCGCAAGCCCATGGCTCGTCTTGCAGGCGGCCAAAGCGAGGATTGACAGAAGTAGGCAATATTTCATGTTTTTGGCACCGAGCTTGTCGATTGATTAACCACCCGCCGTTTTGGCAAAGTGGCGATTGAGGCTGTTAAGAGGTCGGTTCGCACCTCCCCAAGAGCCGCCGGCGATGCTGCTGGCGATCGTCGGAAGCGCGACGATCAGAGCGTCACCAGCTAGGAAAAGCATGTCGAGCTCGTAAAGCCCGATGATCTTGGCTGCTGTCGTGCCCGAGAATTTGATCATCAAAAGCATGGCTGCCAGCGAGACTGCTTCGGCAGCGATTACTATCGTTGCAACGATGTTGAGGAGGAGAAGCAGCAGCCCGTACGAGAGCAGTTGGCCGATCCATCTGGTGGCTATGTCTCGAGTGTGATCAAAAAGGTAGCCTACAAGGACCAGGGGGCCGATCGTCAAGAGCACCTTCGTCAGAATTCCAACGGCATCGTAGATCTCGAACGCTGTCCACAGCGCGCCGTAGAAAATCCATTGCGCTCCCTCGAAAGCAAGTATGTCCTGGCCGTTCATAGGCCCAATTTCGGAAGCAATCAGCTGAAAGACATACTGGCTTGAAGCAAACATGAGATCGAGCTTCTGGGGGATTCCGATGAAGGGCAAGTCGCTGCCACTGATGTCGTGAGCCAACCTCGGAATCGTGTCGTCGAAGAGCGCTTCAATGTACTGCTGATAGTTGGCCTGCCCTAAGATAAGGGCGACGACAATCGACACCATGATTACGCGCGAGATACCCCCGCGCGCATCGACTTGACCACGCATGACCAGACAGCCTTGGATTATTATCCAGAGCGTGACACACGCAACCAGAGGCGCACTGACCGCCGCTTGGACGTTTTCAAGCACTTTGTGCAGCCCGGACGTGAAGGCCCCATGAAAGATCGCGTGTATAGTCGTAAATGGCGCGGGAATTTTGAAATTCATGGCGTGAGCCTGATGTGTCCCTGATCAGCGCAGCTGAGCCTGATGAACTCTGTGTGGTTTACGGGAGGATGCTAAACATATTAGCGGTGTCCTGATGTTCGCGACGCTGCGTGGCGGCCTCCTCCACGGCGTGAAGGCTCCCTTGTGCAGTGGCCATTGTCAGCAGACTCGTGGCCTGGACATTTTGGATCATCGCATCGTGAATCTGCTTGAGGACCAGACCGTTGGTCACGGTGGCCTGCATAATATTTCCCGAGCGGGAAAGCTGACCAAGCGTGCCGGCGTTATCCCTAAGGCGCTTGTCCATCATGCCCAAAGTGTCGGCTGCAATAGCTGCGGCATTGGCGGCCCCGGCGATTTGTCCCTGTAACAGTTTCGCTTCTGAATCGGTGCCGTTGACTATCCGATTTGGGTCCTTCGCAATGTTACGGGCCATAATCGAAGCTGGCGCCCGAGCATCAAACATCTGCTCCTCCAGCTTATTGCTCGACGGGTAGTGATTTCCTTGGTTCAGTGAGCTTAGCAGTCCCGTGACAGCGAATGACGACGTTAGAATTGTCACCATTTCAATCGTGGTAGCGAGCGTCTCGATTGACCTCTCAAGGATCGCCGCATTGGAAAGCGCTGTTAAGGTCGCTTGTGTTTCTGTTACAGGGTCGCTGACGATAAATTGCGAACGGGCCTGTCCGTGAAGCAGAAGGGAAGCAGCAAGGGTCGTTACTGCAAGTTTGGCAAATTTCATGAATATTCCTCCGTCAGTCTTGAACTTCGTGGTACCGGGCCATGAACTTGTCGAGCCACCCACTTGGGGCGTCTCCGTGCTGGTTACGAAGCTGGTCGGCAAAGCGCACTGTGTTGGCCCGCCCCGAGAGTACGGCTACGTACTCGCGCATCTGCCCAAGATCGAATTCGCAAACAATACTCCCGCTATCGCGCTTGAGCAAAAACTTGCGGCTGCCGATTGCCATTCCCTGGCGGATTGCCTCGAACTCCTGCGCAGTGCACTTCAAGCCATCGACATACGCAGAGCGGTCCGCCGTCGGTGATGGGTAGAAAATTTTCGTCATACATTGCGCAACGAGACTAGCTCCGAGAGGCGATTCCAGAACGTGTTCAGGCTGCTGCGTTGCGAGTATCAACATGCCGTTGTTTTTGCGGACCGTGAGCAAGAACTTGTCGATAACGGCCGAGAATTGGGGGTTGAGTAGATAGAATCGAAATTCGTCGCAGCTCATGACGAACCGACGACCATCGACGATAGCGCCCACTCGATGCAGAAGGTATGCGGCGGCCGGTGCACAGACCTCCTCATATTCCAGGAGCTGCGTCATGTCGAAGCCCGTAATGGAGGCATCCAGCCTTACTTCGTCCACGTCGCCGTCAAAGGCCCATCCAAGCGCCCCCCCTCTACACCACCGCTGCAGCCGTGCTCCTGCGCCCTCGGAGGGGCTGTGCAATAGGAACTCGCGCAGGCCCGCAAGTGAGCGCATAGGGGGTTCGAACGAAAGCTGACGAACAATGCCGCGTTCCAGCCGACGGCTTTCCTCCGGCGAGATCGGACCACGGCCGTCACTCTCGATCAGGGCCATCAACCACTCGCGCAGAAAGTCCCGGGAGGCGGAGGTGTTGTCCAGTCCACGCAGAGGGGCCAAGCCGCTCGGAGCGCCTCTGCGCAACGCAAGATATGTCCCTCCCGTGGCTCGCACCAGCAGTTCACCACCCCGATCCTTGTCGAAGAAGACGATCGCACCATTGCGATCGACCAAGCTTTGCTCAAGCATCGCGAGGACAAAGGTCATCAGCGTCGTCTTGCCTTTGCCAACGGGCCCGAATATTGCCGTCATGCCGACGTCATTCTCATGGGGGATGTAGTCGAAAGAAGTTCCACCGTTTGTGCGAAAGCGCGCAACAGCATTGCCCCAGTGGCCGGAACTGGAACCGCTTGGGAAGTTCTCAAATGAGACGAGCCCGGCAAAATTGTGTGAGGTGATCGCCCCCGGGCGCGTGCGCCACCTGTTGTTCCCCGGAAGTTGGGACCAATATGCGGCCTCCATGCCGATGCCCTCTTGGACGATAACGGCGCCCGCGTCGGCCAGCCGTGCGCGGGCACTTGCTGCGCGATCTGCAAGGCTATTGAGGCTGTCGGCATAGACGCACAGGCTCAGATGATGCGAACCCATCACGAATTCGTTGCTTGCCAGTGCGTCCTCTGCCTCGGCAAGTTCATTGATCTGGGTGAGAGCCTTGTCGCCGGCACTCGTCATCTGGCTGGACTTAAGGCTTAGTTTGGCATGAGCTTGTGGGCGAGTGAGGAAGGAAAAGCTCTGGCTCAGGACAAGCGGGAAGTTGGCGGACAGCAAGGAATTTAGCATGCCCGGCCGCGTCGTCGCCGGATATTCACGGAACGAAAACAATGATCCGACGGAGCTATCCCCGGGCCTTCGAATCTCAAGCGCCCGCTTCCCGCAGATGACCTGGTCAGTGTAGATCGAGGCGCCAAGTGAGCCGGTAACCATCGGAACCGGAAGAAACCGGCAAGTCATCATGAGCCGAAGCGCCTCGCCGATTTCCGTGAAGAGCACGTTGCCTTTCTCACGAATGCCCAACCGGCGCAGACCGTAACCGCCGAGTGCGCCAGCAGTGATGTGCCAGAGGTCTTCCAGGCTCCGCATTTGGGTGGCTAGATCGTGCTCATTCCGTCTGCGGGACTTGGCAATCCGCAAGCCGATCTTGCCGATTGCGGTGCGGGGGGACACGATCAAAGTGAGGAAGTGATCGTTGCGAAAGAGCTTTCCCGACAGCACACGACGCTCGTAGGCCTCGCTCAGACTGCCAGCGAATGCACTTTGAAACTGGCGCGGCGCCGGCGCCGGCACATCGTTGTGTCTCACAAGATGAGCGTATATCGAGACATTGTCATCGGCGATGTTGCGCAAGAGAGTGTTGAACGCGCGGCAGCGCGAGTTGCGCATCTCAGCGTCTTCCAAATCAAAGGGCACACCGTTCACATGTGCCATGGCCATGATCGATCCGTCTTCCAGAAGGACAACCTGATCGCTTACGTGACCAACATACGGAAGGTAGATCTCGCCAGACCTCTCGGTCCGGCCGCTGGCGCCGAACATTACACCATTCCTCTTCCGCGTTTCGGCACTCTGATCGGATTGGCGCTGACGCTTGCGCCTCCCCAGACCGGCCCGTCCACGCTTCTGCCGGCCGTCTGCAAATAGAGCAGCACGACGCTTGCCGCGTTATAGTCACGCTCAACAACCAGCCGTGCTCCGAACCAGAGTGGCACGAGAACGATTTCGTAGAGCGGGTTCTGAAGGATAATGATAACAAGCCCAGCCAACATCATGAGCAATCCGGCCAGCGTCAGCGGCACCCCCAGAAACAGTGCGGGGCGCGTCGCCGCCACATAGAGGGTGCTCACTTCCAACCGGTCGCTCATCAGCCGCCGCCTATGAGCGCCTTGCCCAGGAAGCTGGCCCCGAACATGATGACGATCCCTCCAACGACACCCGCAACCAGGCCAAGTGAAGCACGACCGAACATCCAAGAGATACCGATGGCTACGAGCCCGAGCACGGCCAGTGATTGTCCAAAGGGGCCAAGTATGAACGTGCAGATATTCTGGACCATCTTGGCAGGATCCGTCCCTCCGGTCACCTGAGCCGCGGCTGGCCCGCTGTAGAAGACCGTCCACGCCGCGCCTGCAGCAGCGGCCGGTACATATTCAGCCGCCATGCGCAGCATGGAAAAAGGCGAAGGAACACGCGTTTTAAGCGCACGAAGTATCTTGAGTGGCGTCATCATTGCATCTCCATGTTTCAATCGAATACGAGTTTGTTCGGGTTCGCGGGTTCCCGTGCTTTCGCAGCCTGGCTGCCTGTCGGATCGGAGGGATCGGCCCCGGAGCGGTCTGGCTGATACGAGCCCCAGATGTCCCAAGAATCTTGGTTGGGCTGCTTCTTTCTATTGGCCTGTTGGCTCTGCTGGAGCAGAGGCGGCACGGCTTTCCGACCGGGTGCCTCAAGGTGCGGCACGTCTCGAGCAGTCGGCTCCAGCGTTCTCTCAAGGAGACTTGAGATGTCCTTTGCGGCCGACTCGACCTTGCGTACATAACCGTTGGCGAAGCCATGCGTGACGTCGCCCGTGTTATAGGCCGAGATGGCACGGCGAAGCGCCAGTTGCTGTGCCACAGCAGTGGTGCCGCCGGCATACCAGCTTTCAAGCAGGTGGGCGGCAGCCGAAAGCGAGGCGCAGGGCTCGAAAGCCCTTTCCGGCGTGAGATTGAGCATGGCAAAGTTCTTGCTGTTTATCTGCATCAATCCAACATCGACAGAATGTTGTGCTTCGAGGCGTTCCTTGATGCCCCGCGTGGCTTCCAGGTGGTCTATCCAGCGAAGCTGCTCACCTGTGGTGTTGTCATGAGCCACCAGCGTTTCAAAGCCACTTTCAATCTTGGCAATCGCGGCGAGGGTGGACGGCGCAACCCAGGGGGCGCATTTGCGCGACAGGCTGCGGAACTCACGCGGAGAAAGTGGCGCGGGCTCGGCTGGGAGTGACATGGATGTCATCAGGACGATGGCCAGCGGCCAAGCTGCAATAAACATTCCCTATCACCTACCTTTCCAAGCCGCCGGACGGGTTCTGGCCCTGTCCGGCACGCGCTTATCGGGGAGGTTTGTTACTGTGTGATGTTCAAGTTCAGCTTTTCGGTTTCAATTGAAGCAAAGACCGTGTTCGTATCAGCGTGGGTGAGCATCTTGCGCATGCGTGGGTGGCGCGGGCCCGATCAGCCAGCGACATCCGGAGCATCTTGGTACAATGACTCCTGTACAGGATTGCTCGTCCCGGCCGTCCGTTGCTCCTGGAGTGTGGGCCGCGACTTTGGCGTCATGGATGGTACTTCTGTCAGCGCCAAGCCAAGGACAAAATGGGGAGCTTGGCGGGCTTGTTCAGGCTCGGGATCACCGTGGGGAATCGACTAAGGCGATAAAGCGGCCCAACTTTGCCGGTATGCTGCCGGTCTTAAAGAGCAGCCATGCGCGGCCCTGCACACTCATATCATTGCTTGAGACGCGAGCTCGTCCGCGAAGCTGGCTCGAAGGCGCAAATCCGCGGCGGCGAGGGTCAACTGGGAAGACGTGGCGGCGCAGCCCTCCTGGTGCGAGCCTCGTTCAGCTGTTCGGCCGCCGCCGCCAAAGGGTGGATCATGCACAGTCCCATCGGCAGATAACCGCACGTGATTGACGGAGTCCGACGGCGCAATGGACAAGCATAGTGACACGCTCAAGATGGAGGAGTTGCAGTAACTGAGAAATGTTAGCCCGGACGTTCACCGCAACCGGCGACCTGCCGGTCGCCGAACAGCATTTGAGGCCGCCGGCCACCTTGGACGAAGCCGGCTTGGCAGGAGACACACTATTTTGCACAAGGCCGCTGCAGCGAATCACGGTCTTCTTCCGCCGACCGCCTCTCCGATCAAGCCAAACGCCGCGCTGCTCAACCATGTCCGAGCTGGATCCACGAGCCGGAGGATATCGAGATGATCCAGGTCCGCAAACTCCAGGATGACCAGGATGCAAGGGCCATAGCAGGAAACTTGGCATCCATGAGGTCGAACTTGAGTGATATTGGCAGGCCTGCACCAACGGGGGAGCTCGAAGCGAAAAAGCGAAGGACCACACGGCAGGGTCATGTCGGCGCTTGGACCTGTCTGGTGGCCACGGGCTGCCTTGGTGCGGTCAATTCGCTGGGGATGAAAAGAACAGGACGAGCACGGCCTCACATTGGCCGCACGCAACGGCGAGTGGTATCAAGGAGCAGCTGTTCTGGGTCGGTGCCCCAGGGTTGCTCGGCAACAGGTTTAGACAAGGGGATTCAAGATTGAAGGTGTGCCGTTGAAACATGTTCTTGTCATTGACGATGATGCCGCAATGCGGCGCCTCATCGCCGAGTATCTCACGATGCATGCCCTGAAGGTAACCGCAGTCCACGATAGCAAGCAGTTTGACTATGTTCTTTCACGTGAGCCAGTCGATCTCGTGGTTGTTGACCTTAACCTAGGCCGGGAGGATGGACTTGCGATCGTCCGCAATCTGGCGACAAAATCGGATGTTCCTATCATAGTGATCAGCGGCGACCGGCTTGATGAGGCGGAAAAAGTGGTTGCACTGGAGCTCGGCGCAACCGATTTCATTCCCAAGCCTTTCGGGATGCGCGAATTCTTGGCCCGCATTCGAGTAGCGCTACGCCAGCGCATTTCTAGTCCGCGAACCAGAGAGCAGCGCTCATTTCGCTTTGGGGCCTGGAAGCTCAGCGTGAAGCAGCGGCGACTGATCTGTGCGGAGCGTGGCGAGGTCAAGCTTACCGCATGTGAGTTCAATCTCTTGATCGCATTTCTGGAGAACCCCCGCAACGTGCTATCCAGAGAACGGCTTTTGCTCGCGAGCCGTGTGCGTGCAGAAGAGGTGTACGATCGAAGTATCGATGTCCTAATCATGCGCTTGCGCCGAAAGCTGGAGGCTGATGCGGCCAACCCTCGCCTGGTCAAAACATCCCGTGGCGCAGGGTACTTCTTCAACGCTGACGTAGATGTTAGCTACGGAGGCACGTTGGCCGCGTGACAGTGAGCTATGCTGGAGATTGGGGTGACGAGGCTGATCAAGCCTTCCAACAGTACCAGCCTGATCAATTACGGCGAGAGCTACCGGTCCGGAGATCGCATCAGCCCCTCTCTGCACATGCACGCGGCCGCCTGAATTGCCGATTTCGCTCAGCTGCTGCTGAATGGCGACGGCTTGCGGCGTATTCAGGGCCCTCTGCGTCTCCGCTGGCCACAACAGCGCTGGTGAATGTTCATTGTTGGGACGACTCACTCGGGTGGCAGGTGGTTGCCCTGGTCAAGCTCATCCGGCGAAGGGCGGATCTGCTGTTGGCTGGCAGCCAAGACTGGGGGCGGCGGCCCGAACTCCGGCGTCCCAGAGCTTGCGAAAGCCTCCGACACGCTTCTGTTGAGGTCATCCCGTCCATCGGGCATCCCTGGGTTGCTGAAAAAAGATGAGGCGGCTTGATGATCCTGCCCTCGCTGAAGCACCTCGCGAAACCCCCTGTTCCAGTCGCAGAAGCTCCTCTGGATTGGTTGGCGGCTCGTCAGCTCGACCATCGAACAGCGGCCGGAGCGCCTCGGACACGTGCTGCTCAAAGCCCACTCGCCGGGCTTGGCCCGCTTGCCCCTCTTCCAAGCCGGCGTCCTGCACCTGCGACAAAGCTGTTACACGCGATGGATTTTTTCGCGGGGTCCACACCAGCCTCACATCAAACTGTATCGTCAAAGTCCTGCGCCAATTCACACAGCGGGTCATCGAGTTGAGATTCGGCGGAGAGCGCCTCCTCTGCTCCCGTCAAGGGCGCCGGCTCCGGGAGGGCGCCTGTCTGGCTTTCAAAGATGCGTTTCAGAATGCGATCCGAGAAATAACGCACCTTCCTCAATCTTAATGGTGGCAGACCTTTGATAAGAACAATCTCGTAGTCGTCATCGAGCAGCCGAACCTGTTCGGGACGCAATAGCGGTGCACCTTGATGTGAATTCTGAATGGTCCAGTCGAACGTTCGCGCCTGGCTGTGGGAAATCGATTTGGCTTCAAACGTGTATTCACCGATGGCCTTGGAAATGTAGTTCGGAGTCTCGTCATCAGCCGTGGCCATGAACACTTGCAGTCCGGTATTGCTGAGAAAATTCTGCTTGCCAGCCTCTCCATAAGCCCCCGTCAGTGCCGAAAGGCTTTGGATGATGAGCATGAAACGCCCCTTGTAGCCCGCCATAGTCGTGATTGCGGTCTCGATCGCCTCCAGCTTACCCAAGTGCTTGAACTCGTCGAGCAGGAAGAGAACCTCGTGCTTTTCATCCCGACGGGCCAGCGACCGCTGCAGAATTGAAACGATTTGCTGAAAAAACAAACGTATCAAAGGCGCGATCACCTCAAGGTCGTTCGGACCAACGCAAAGATAGATGCACGTTCTGCGACGGCGAAGATCATAGACCGAAAAGTCCGAGCGACTTGTGGCCGCCTTTACAGCGGGATCCGCCCACAGGTTGAGCCCGCCATCGCCGAGCACGGAAGTGTAGGAGGTTAGGATTTTCGTATCGTTCCCCGCCATGTCGTCGAAGATGCGTTGTGCCTCTTTGTTCTGGGTCTCCATGGCGAGTCGCGCGAAGAGCTTAAACTTCTCCCCCGGCTGGGCGAAGAGGTCATAGACGGCGCCGATTGTTGGCGTGCCCCGCTCGATGCAGGCAAGGATTCCCGCGACAAAGATATCTCGAGCGCCGCTGACGAAACCTTCCGCGCCCTCCCCCTTGGCCGTAATCAAGTTTGCGGCCAAGCGGCGGGCTTCGGTGAATTGCTGCTGTGGAGGCAGCGCTATAAGATCCAACAGCGGATTGTAGCAGTTTGTGCGCCGCTCCGAATCCAGCGGCGCGAATTTAAACACGTCGTCACCTGCGGCTTTGCGCGCCCTCGAGGTGAGCTCAAAGAGCTCCCCCTTGACGTCCAGAGCTATCACCGAGCCTTTGAATGTAAGTAGCGTTGGAATGACTATGCCGACGCCCTTGCCAGCGCGGGTCGGTGCAACGATGAGGCTGTGAGGCTGCTCGCCATTGGTCAGGTAGTAGCCAGGCCAGAAAGGGCCACTTGTCTTCCCAAACACCGGCCCTGTCACGCCACGGTATCGTCGCAGATATCCCGTGCGTCGCATTTCATCCACTCGAGCCCAACGAGCCGTCCCGTGGTGTTCGAGCTTGCGGCGCAATACGATCTGCTGAATCAGCAAGACGACCGCGGACGTCGAGAGCACGATAGCCGCGCCCCGATAGAAAACGGGGGTTGCGAAACCCAAATAGAAGGGCGTCTCAAACCAAAAGGCACGGACATCAAACGCCATCAGAGCCTCGCCGCTACCGCCGTGGCGGAAGGTTGCGTAAAGACTTGCCGCACAGAAGCCCACGGCGAGTGAGCACGCGATGCTAATGGCTATGTTGGGGGGCGTCGTTTTTGTTGAAAGCATTGTTCCATTGCCGGATTAGCCGTAGCTAATGCTGCGCGTGCTTCAGAGACCGAACCGACGTCGCGCGATGTCGCCGCTCGACAGATCGATGCCGCAGCGGGTGGTGCGATGCTTGCAGCGCATCACCCGGCAGACGTGGTTTTTGAAAGTTACACTAAGCAGGTACCTCAACGGCCAGCGAATTGGAAACGGCAAGGCCGTAAACGGAATTCGGGAGAGAAAGCGTCACTGTACCATGGCCGAGACCTCAACGGCCGGAGCGATCTCTGCTTCTGGTGGCCTCCATTAGGTCCTCTCGGGCGTGATTGTAGGTGTGGCTTATGGACTGCCCGACTTGAGCACCCCGCTGCAGCTGTTCATAGGAGGTTTGCGGGCTTACTGTATCACGGACTGCAGCCTCAATACCTGCTATGTGGCCGTCCAGATTCGCACTCCGTTCCTCTGCTGCATGCTGCGGCGGCGGCATGTGCGGCAAGATGTGTTGCATGCCGGGAACTGAGTGAGCTTGGGCCTGTTGATTTGCGTCGAACTGGTGATACGCGTTGAGAATAGCATTGGATGCTGTCAACTTGACATTGACATCCGGATCAGAAGCCAATCCAATGGCCTGATCAAGAATGCGAGATTTATTTTCGTCATTAAACTTACTGAAGTGTGGCGCAACGTAAAGAGCTCCGAGAGCTTGCGACGACGGCTCCATGTTGCCAATGCGATTAACAATAGCATCTTGCATCCCTGGCGTTAGGTAATGGCATACATTACTGACCGCTCTGACTTGCTGCAACGCTACGTCATCCGGGGTGTACCCCAATCCGGCTGTTAATTTCTCGGCCAGATCGATGGCTGATCGTCCAAGCTGATTGGCCCGCCTTTCAAATCTCGCGAGGTCAGTTTCTGGCCCGGCTTGAGTGCCCCGAACGGCTGTTCGCTCGTGCGTGCCGAGGCCTTTGAAGCCCCCAAGATTTCGCGCTGTATCGCGCGGGTTAGCGGTTACCAGCCGTTCTGCAACATCGCTCAATGGCCCCTCTGGAACGTCACGGAGGCTACTGCTCCCCACGCCTTGAGATGATCTTGCAGCTGCGCGTGCCCGTTTGTTATCGCGATCCATTGCTCGCCTCCAAAGTAGTTATTCTACCCAATGAGGGTACCACCGAAGCTTGACCTGCTAAACCGATATGATGTTACAGTTGTAGTATGGCAAAGGGTTCCCAGCTCTGTGGGTCTGCCAAAAGCCCGTCTAAGACGAAGAAAATACGATGAAGTTGGCATCAAATGCGATGTGAACCGCCCCGGGCTTTTCGGAGGCCGTTTCGTTTGAGTCACGCGGCTATGGCTGGTTCATCCAACATGGCGTAGTAGCGTTCCTCGGCTTCGGCCGGCGGGATGTTGCCGATGGGCTCCAGCAGCCGGCGATTGTTGAAGCAGTCGACCCATTCGAGCGTGGCGAACTCGACGGCCTCGAATGAGCGCCAGGGTCCGCGTCGATGGATCACCTCGGCCTTGTAAAGACCGTTCATCGTGCGAGAGCATTATCGAAAGAGTCGCCGACACTGCCCACCGAGGGTTCGACGCCGGCCTCCGCCAAGCGCTCGGTGTATCGAATGCTGACTATTGGGCGGATTCAACCGGTCGTCGCAACACCAAGGGATTGGAGGTTGCAATGACGGTTCACCAACGCGCTTCAGATCGGTGCACTCGAAAGAAGCTAGATTCGCCCGGGCGTCCGCCTGCCTGACAGCGTGAGAATCGCTTCCGGTTCTGGCAAGCTATTGCCTTGGGACGTTCGAGCGAGGAGGCCGCACTGGATGCCGGTATATCAACGCCTCTTGGTCCGCGCTGGTTTCGGAGTGCAGGAGGGATGCCGCCAACGCATTTGGCGCCGTGGGCAAAGCCGCCTTCGGGGCGATATCCTTCTTTCGCGAGCGCGAGGATATTGCGCTTGAGCTTGCCGGGGAATCGGCATCCGGGCCATTGCGCGTAAGCTAGGTCGGCCGCCGAGCACAATCTCGCGGGAGGTCAGGCGCAATGCCGCGACGCGCAGCGGCAATCTGGATTACCGGACCAGTGCCGCCTGATGGCACGCCGATCGTGCGTCCCGGCGGCCTCCTGGCAAGCTGGCGGTCAATCCGGCTCTGCGTGAATATGTTGAGGAGCGCTTGGCTAGCAAAGTCACCAACCCGCATGGCGCCTCATTCGAGGGCCCCAAGGTGGGTATGGAAAATGCGGAGGGCTGTTCACCGGCAGAGCCGGAGGTGGTCGGCAGCCCTGGAGCCCCGAGCAGATCGCTAAATCGGTCTTCAGATCGATTATCCAGAGGATCAAACCATGCGGATCAGCCACGAGACGATCTATCAGTCCTTGTACATTCAAGGACGCGGAGCATTGCGCCGAGAACTGACCGCATGTCTGCGTTCAGGCCGAGCGTTGCGCGTACCGCGCGAACGGGCCCGAGTGCGCAACAAGCCCTTCATTGGAGACGCCGTTATCATAAGCGACCGTCCGGCCGAAATTGCCGATCGGGCTGTCCCCGGACATTGGGAAGGCGACCTCATCCTTTCGGAAGCTCGGCGATCGGCACGCTCGTGGAACGAAGTTCACGCTTCACAATGCTGCTTCACCTGCCGCGCATGCATGGCTATCAGCAGAGCCTGCGCATCAAGAACGGTCCACCACTTGCCGGCCACGGCGCTGAAGCAGTCCGCAGAGCCATAGCCCGATCCATGGGCAAACTTCCCGAGCAACTGCGTCAGTCGCTGACTTGGGACCATGGAGCGGAAATGGCGCAGCAGCCGACCTGCGCATCGACACCGGGCTCGAGATTTACTTCTGCGATCCCCAAGCCCGTGGCAGCGAGACTCCAACGAAAACACCAACGGCTTGCTGAGACAGTACTTTCCAAAGGGCACGGATCTCAGTCGGCACACAGCCCGGGAACTGGACGCAGTCGCCCATGCTATCAACACAAGACCGCGCAAAACGCTCGGCTGTAAAACACCTGCCGAAGTCCTCGACCAGCTCCTTGGGGGACAGTATGATGCCGGTGTTGCGACGACCGGTTGAATCCGCCTTGGCTGCCTCTATCCCTGTGATGGATGAGCCCGCCTCCCTGCACGGGCCGCCGATCATGGAGCCTGTTCCAGGGCATCGAGAACGAAGGCTGCATGCGCCGTCCGGCTCACCCGCCAGCCGACGATCCGACGGGCATAGGTGTCGATGACAAAGGCCACATAGACGAAGCCCGTCCAGGTCGCGACGCAGGTGAAGTCGGAGACCCGCAGCATGTTCGGCGCCGGAGCATGGAACTGGCGGTTGACGTGGTCGAGAGGGCAAGGTGCGGCCTTGTCGCTCACCGTAGTGCGGATCGGCTTGCCGCGGACGATGCCTTCGAGGTCCATGGCCTTCATCAAGCGGGCAACCGTGCAGCGGGCGACGTCGAAGCCCTCGCGACGCAACCGCCGCCAGACCTTGCGAACGCCGTAGACGCGGAAGTTCGCCTCAAACCGTCGGACCTCATCCTTCGAGGCTGTATCCCATCTTGCCCGAGCCGACAGCCGGCAGGGGTCGACGCGCTTGGCGACATGGTCGTGGTAGGTCGACGGGGCGATCGGCAGCACCTTGCAGATCGGCTCGACCCCATGCGCCTTGCGGTGATCGTCGATGAACGCGATCGTGGCCTGAACCGGCGGTCGAGCTTCGCCTGGGCAAAATACGCGGAAGCCTTGCGAAGGATCTCGTTGGCCTGGCGAAGCTCACGGCTCTCGCGTTCCAGAGCCTTGAGTTTCCTCGCCACATCCGTAGGCACACCGACTTGCACGCCACTGTCGCGCTCGGCCTTCTTCACCCCTCATGCAGCGTCTGCGCCGTGCAGCCGATCTTGGCGGCGATCGATGAAACCGCCGCCCACCGCGACGTATGCTCGCGTTCGTGATCCAGAACCAGCCGCACCGCGGGGGTCCGGACCTCGGGAGAGAACTTGTTGGTCGCCTTGCTTGTCATGGTTCCACCTTCTCAGGAGTTGGAGCCTCCGATCAACCCGGGGCGGTACACAAGAAGGGTCACGGATCAATCGAGGCGGGAACCCTAGAGAATCAGCCCTCAGAGCCTTTGGTAATAGACCGACCCCTCGCACCTGTTTGGGCTGGGTGTACAAGTCAGGTTTTCATCAGGTTCGACGAGTATGTCTGGCAGTAGAGCGCGACCACTTCCGTGCCCGCCCGCTCGTCTGGCAGACACACACAGGAGAAAGATATGCCGTCAGCTACAAGCAGCGCCATCGTTTCCTGCCGCAGATCATCGCTGATCCGGTCTGGCCCTCCATCAGGTTCCCCTTGAGCCTGTGTCTCGTCGAGGAAATGGCCCGGGAGCGGGATCGTGGTTTCGTATGAGACAATCCGCCGGTGCGGCAACAAATGCGGTCCGCATACGGAGCCATTACGTCGCGGCACTTGATATTGCAGTGCAGCAAAGGTAGAGGGCCGCCCCTTATCGGAGTGTCGTCCATGGCCCTTACCAATGCTGGTAGCGAGGCAGAACCCGTCGAACAATCGAGCCATCCCGAAATCGAACAGCACAGCACCAAGGTGCTGATGCTAGGCGCGCTCGGCGTTGTCTATGGCGATATTGGCACCAGCCCGATCTACGCGTTCCGTGAGGCGCTGGTGGCGTCGTCGGGCGGCAATGTCGCCGAGCGCGGCGATATCCTCGGCGTGCTGTCGCTGATCATCTGGTCGCTGACTATCATCGTCACCATCAAGTACATCATGTTCGTGCTGCGCGCCGATAACGGCGGCGAGGGCGGCGTGCTGTCGCTGATGGCGCTAGCGCGCGGCAGTTTCCCCAAGCGGTCGGCGGTGATCCTGGGCATCGGCATCGTCGGCGCCTCACTGTTTTTCGGCGACGCGGTCATCACGCCCGCGATTTCGGTGCTGTCGGCGGTCGAGGGTATGAACGTCGTCACGCCGACCTTCCAGCCCTATGTGGTGCCGCTGACACTGGTCATCCTGGCCATGGTGTTCGCGGTGCAGCGCTTTGGCACCGGCGGGGTGGGATTGGTGTTCGGCCCGGTGACCGCCGTATGGTTCCTGGCAATTGGCCTTTCCGGTCTCAACCACATCATCGCCGATCCAGAAATCCTGTGGGCGGTGAGCCCGCACTACATCGTCGCCTTCCTGATCAATTCGCCCGACGTCGCTTTCGTGACCATCGGCGCCATCTTCCTTGCCGTCACCGGCGCAGAAGCGCTCTATGCCGATCTCGGCCATTTCGGATGCAGGCCCATCGTGGTCGCCTGGCTGTGGATCGTGTTTCCCTGCCTGCTGCTCAACTATGCTGGGCAGGGCGCTTTCGTGCTGGCGAAGAACGGTCACGTCGGCCACCCATTCTTCGAGATGAACGAAGGCTGGACGCTGATCCCGATGGTGGTGCTGGCAACCGCCGCGACGGTTATCGCCAGCCAGGCGGTGATCTCCGGCGCCTTCTCGCTGACCCGGCAGGCGGTGCAGCTCAATATGCTGCCGCGTCTCGAAATCCTGCACACCTCGGAACGGCAGTCGGGCCAGATCTACATGCCACGTGTCAATCTGTTGCTGGCGCTGGCGGTGATGCTGCTGGTGGTCGGTTTCGGCGAATCGAGCAAGCTGGCCTCGGCCTATGGCATCTCGGTGACCGGCAACATGCTGGTGACGACGGTGCTGCTGTTCGTCGTCATGACGCGCATTTGGAAATGGCGCCTGTGGGTGGCGGTCGCCATGACGGCGCTGTTCGCGTTCATCGACATCGGCTTCTTTGCCTCCAACATCGTCAAGGTGTTCGAGGGCGGCTGGGCCTCGCTGGCGGTGGCCTTCACCATCGTTCTGGCAATGTGGACCTGGGTGCGCGGCAGCCGCTATCTCTTCGACAAGACCCGCCGCAACGAAATCCCGCTCGATTTCCTCGCCGGCAATCTGTTGAAGAAGAAGCCGCAGCTGGTGTCCGGCACCGCCGTGTTCCTGACCAGCGATCCGCAAAGCGCGCCGACAGCGCTGATGCACAGCCTGAAGCACTACAAGGTGCTGCACGAGCAGAACGTCATTCTGTCGGTGGTCACCGCACCGCAGCCGCTGGTGCCCGACAGCGAGCGGGTCAAGATGGAGACGGTCAACGAGTTGTTCATGCGGGTGACGCTGACCTTCGGCTATATGGAGCAGCCCAACATTCCGCGCGCGCTGGCGACCTGCCGCAAGCAAGGCTGGAAGTTTGACATCATGACGACATCCTTCTTCCTGTCGAGGCGCTCGCTCAAAGCCTCGCCCAATTCGGGCATGCCGGTGTGGCAGGACAAGCTGTTCATTGGCCTGGCACGCACGGCCGCCGATGCGACCGAATATTTCCAGATCCCGACCGGACGCGTCGTCGAGATCGGAACGCAAGTGACGATTTAGGGCATGCCGCGGTTGAGAAGAATCGGTGCTGTCAGATTGATTGAGCGGTAAGGAAAATCAGGTAGCAGCGCGCCCGGCACTGTAAGTTTCAGCGGCTTGATGCAGCGATAGCTGGCCGGGACGGCTGTGACGCTGTGGCGACACAATGCATGGCGGCGTTACGCAGGTCTCGATGTTGAGCCGATGACAGCGCATTGCAGGGAAAGTGGAGCAGGTCGGCAATCGGATCATGGATGGAAACGAACCGCTGAAGCTGGCGTGCCGACTTGAAGCGTTTCATGATCCTTTCGCGTCGTCGGGTGGGCTGGTGCGAATTTTCCGCTCGATTATTCAGGCCTGTGTGCGACCGGTGTTCGACGCCGGGCATGAGGTCGCGCATGGCGGCATCATAGGATCGGAGCTTGTCGGTGATCATGATCCGTGGTGTCTGCCCTTGAGCCTTCAACCTGTGCATCAGACGCTTTGCCGCCTTGGAATTTCGGCGGCTTTGTACCAGCACTTCGAGGACGAAGCCGTCCTGATCGACGGCACGCCAGAGCCACTGCTTCTTGCCACTGATAGCCACGACACATTCGTCGAGATGCCATTTGTCGCCCATGCAGCCGGCTGACCGTCGCTTGATCTCTCGGGCGAAATTCCGTCCGAATTTCTCCGCGCAGCTTCGAACGGTCTGATGCGTGACGATGATGCCGCGGGCCGCCAGCATGCCCTCAACCATGCGCAGGCTGAGCGGAAAGCGAAAGTAGAGCCATACCGCGTGCGCAATGATCTCGGGGGAAAGCCGTGGCGACCATAGAGCGGACCACGAGCAACTTCTGACATGGCCCAATGTACGCACATCTTCATAAGCTGTCGGTTGACTTTACGGTGCCGCGCCAAGCGAGCAGCATCCGGCCGGCGGGGCCGACCCCGTCTCCCGGCCGTGAGCAGAACGGCATCGCGCAGGCGCTTCATCCTCGACGCGGCCAGCCTGCTTTGCCGTTACCGCCGCCGCCGAAAGCGCCAGGCGTTGCCGCCAGGCGCCGATCCGCCGGCAGCGGTTCGTCTCCACCGATGATCCGATTGCCAACCAGTTCCACTTTCTCCCAATACCTGCGTAACGCCGCTATGCAAATCTGGAACAAAATCGCGTATGTCGCCGCAGCATGACAGCCGTCCCGGCCAGCTATCGCTGCATTAAGACGCTGATATCTTTACACTGCCCGCACGCCTCTCGCGCGCCAACGGCCAGTCGGTGTCGCGAATTGAGGCGCGCTGAAGCCGTCCGGCTCAGCCGATCATGGCGCTTCGGTTGCCGGGTTCGAGGTCGTGGCCTCTGCCGCTGCGCGATTCTAGCATTTGCGCCTTGGAGAGCTCTGCTTCAGCCTCGGCGAGGCATGGCTCGGCTGCGGTTCTCTGCCGCAGAAGGTCCGATTGCGAATTCTTGACGTTGTCACGACGTAGGCGAGCGGCCTTGGCGAACGTCGGATAAGCGAAATGATTGACATCGGAGATGCCGGCCTTCGTTTCCTCGGCGTTTATCTGGAAGTCCAGTTCTCGCGCCATGCGTTCGAAATCGGCAATCATCATGTCTAGCTGGTGCAACTGTCGCCGCTTCTCATTCACCTGAAATTGCTTCAGTCGGACCAGACTACCTCGGGGCTTCATGACTCGGTACTCCGGTACACATTTCGTCCAATTCAAACCGCTCTCTCCCCTTAACGTTAGGCCTACAGCGACTCTCACGTTTTCTGCTGCGAGCGGAAACATATTTTCCAAAATCCTTGCCCGATGGCTATGAGTTCAATGGCATCGACAAGCATGCGAGCGGGGGACTTAAGGGGCGGTAAAAAAAAGGCGGAATAGGGCGATTTTCACAATGTCTGCATATGAACGCGTTGGGACCTGCGGCGGCTTGACACACAAAGCAATCGTCAAGATTTGCGACATGGACGCCGGGGGGCATGAATACGCCCGCCGTCAGCTACACGCCCCCCGATTTCCGCCGCCTATTATCGCCCACGCGGTCTGGCTTTATTTCCGGTTTCCGCTGAGCCTGCGCCTGGTTGAGGAAATGCTGCTGGAACGCGGCATCGTGGTTTCGTATGAGACAAGTCGCCGTTGGGGCATCAAGTTCGGGCCGGACTGCGCTCGCTGCTTGCGCCGCAAGCCGCCGTGCCGGAATGATGTCTGGTACCTGAACGAAGTGGTCGTCACCATCGCCCGGCAAAAAGCTTTGGTTGTGGCGCGCCGTCGACCAGGATGCGTGGCCAACCATGCCTCCTTTGGACACATGGCCTGCGCGAGGCAGAGCGCGACCGACAGCGCCGATGGCTTCTCAAGGGTGAGGCAGAAGCCGAGAATGCAGCGCGTGGCCACGTCGCTAACGATCGTAAGATATGCGCGGCCGATGAAGGTTCCACCACCGTCGACGACCTCAACGAAGTTGATGTCGGTGGGTGTGTGATCGATCTGGCAGACATCCAGCGGGTGCGTGGCACGGATGTAACCCGGCCGCGCCTTGAGCCGTTGAAGATGCTTCGGGTTCGCTGATCTTTTCCTCGCGATCTACTCGGGGCTGAACAGCGAGGGTATGCGACGCGCGACGGTGAGATAGGATGGAGTGGCCAGGCCGGCCTCCTCGCAGCGAGCCCGGACCTCGGCCACGACGGGAGCGAGCGGCGGAGCCTCCAGCACGAGCCACTGCGTCTTCACGATGATCTCCTCGATACCCTGGTCAAGGCGCTTTTTCCGAGTCCCCTCCCCGTCGCGCAGCAGCGACGTCACGGTCCGGTCGATGCGGTAGCGCGCCAGCAGATTGTAGATCTGGCGGGCGCAGCTCCGCGGCGGCCCGCTCGATCGGCGCCTGACGGGGCCCCGCACCATCGAGGATCTTATCCAGCTCGCGGGCTACACGACGTGCCGCGGACCATGCTTCATCGGAGAGAGATGGGGAAGGAGTTGCTTTTCGGTTGTGTAATCGGTTCGGCAAATGACCAATGAAATCGTTAGCGGAAAATCGGGGCTGTCGTAGCGCTAAAACCTAAACAACACCTAACTTTTCCCTGTTTGAAATCGGGAAGTAAAAGCGACACCGGTAAACCAGCGAGCCATCTCCAATATGTGAATTGTGGATTGCTCCTCGACGGGAGCTGAGGGGCGGCTCCGCAAGCCTTACGACGCTCTTTGCGAGCCGTAGCTGCCGAGCTGGCAAAAGGCCGGGCTACGTCGCGCCAGCGCAATCGGCGCGCAGAAAATTAGGCCTACCCGCTTCGGGACCGCGGACCTCGTCAGCTTCTCGTAAGTATGCCCGAGTAGGTTGCTCAGCTGATCTGTGGACGTGAGGCTAGCGTGAACCGGCACAAATTTGACCTATCCAATGTAACAGCTTGGCGGCAGGTGCAGCCCCCGGCATCTCAAGAGCAAGCGGCACAGGCCGGGCAAGCGGGCTTTGAGCAGCGCTTGGGCGAGGCGCGCCGAGCCGCTGCCCAAATTCCGGCCCCCGGCGTTCCGGCTCTGCCAGACCCGTTCCATCCTCATCCGTCTCAGGGAGACCTGAGCCTCATCGAAGCCGCGGCCCCATGGGAAGCGCAGCCCATGATGCAAGGGAGCGGACAAGAACACGCCGCGGCGCCGTACGCCGGAGGCAGTGGGTCGATGCTAGGTGCCTCGGTGCTGCAGCCGGGTCACTCAACGGCGCGCCATCATCATGCACCGGATTCGTCAGTGGTTGATCTGAATCCCGCACCGGTCGAGTTGCGTGACCATGCTCGTTCTGTGCCGCCGGCGGTGCAGCCAGATCCTTCAATAGTGGTCTCCGGTCACGACAAGCGTCCTCTTTATTCCAACGATGCGACTGTTGTCGAAGGGCTGAGGTCAGCACTCTATGCCGGTAAGGTCGGGGAGCGCTCGGTCAAGCGCCATGTAAATTCTCTTCTCGGCTTCGGTCGTTGGCTCTTTGATAATAACAGGCCGGGATTTGCTGCTCGGCTTGACGCGCTGGATCAGGATCTCAAGGAGTACGAGAGCAGGGTCGGCCCCTCGGAGTACGAGAGCAGGCGTGGCCCCTCGGACGTGGCTAGAGCAGTGGGTCGTCTCAAGACGTGGGCGGGCGGAGCGCCAGTGCTGGGCCGCGCTGTCCTGACTCCCGACCCTGCCGACGCCGCGCTCATCAGAAAATACACAGCGGCTCTCATCAAAGAGTACAAGGCAGCGTCTGCGACCGAGCCGAATCCCGCTACCATTCAGACCTATGGATCTGCTCTTAGACGTTTTAGTCAATACCTGGTTGAAAACAACAAGCCGGGGATTGCGGCTCGGCTTCACGAGGGGTCGCTGGATGAAGATGCCAAGCGCTATATGAACTCCGGTGGGATCAGTGCACTAGCTCATCTCCGGAAGTCCGAACTCAGGCGCGAAATTGCCCTTGCTGCTCGTCCGGAAGACGCAGTCGGCATGGAGGCTCGTGCCATTGGGGACGCCGCTGCGCAGCATAGCGGGCCGCAGAAGGCATTGGGTCGGCCAGAGAAGCTCCCTGGGAAAGCTAATGAAGACGGGCGGGTGCTCGGCGCATTGCAATTGCTAGGCGACCAACATATCCAGAGGGATTACCAGCTCCTGGAGCAGGAGTTGCAGGGGAACAATCCAGAACTCGCCGCCCGGACGCGGTTCGTGGATCCCCTCGTAGCCCATTCTCATCTGCGCTTCGGCTCCGAGAGCGACAGGCTAAGCGCATTCCAGCGCATCGTCCATAATCAGAACGGTAACGACACAGCCGACTTCCTGTTCGTGCCAGTGAGCGATGCCGGTACGACTCGTGAGGAGCGCGGCACCCATTGGTCGCTGCTATTCGTTGATCGCCGCGACCGGGCACGGCCGGTTGCCCATCATTATGACTCCGCCGGGGAATACAATAAAGAGCTTGCAAAAGAGTTCGCAAAAAGGCTGGGCGCCCGCCTGGACTCACCCCGCATGGCCCAGCAGAGCAACAGGTGGGATTGCGGAGTCTACGTGGTGGACGGCACGCGGGCGCTGGTTGGGCGATTGCAAAGATGGCAGCCAGATGACCTGAACCTCAACAACCTCGTCGTCAATCGGCAGGCACTACAAGCCCGACTCATGGGTGACGATACATCTGGAACGGCAAATTATCTCACGAACTTTGAACTCATGGACCGACACGCCCGAGACGCGGTTAAGGAAAGCCCCGTTGGGACGGGGGACGCCGCTGCGCAGCGCAGCGGGCCGCAGGAGGCATTCAGTTGGCCAGAGAATCTCCTCCCTGGGAAAGACGACGCTGTTGTGACATCGTCTTTCGTG